>NZ_AFWD01000070.1:0-15279 GCF_000222565.1 Vibrio sp. N418 | reverse complement strand
TCTCCATAATCAAGCGTACCTTTAGTATGAGTGCCCATCACTGTGACGTGAGAGTTTGAACGTGCGGCAATCACGAATTCTTCTGCGGCATTCGCCACTTCATCATCAATTAACAAATAGATGGTGTGTAAATTCGGTAGGATGAGGTCACTGTTTACCGTTGGCCATAAATATTCGATCCATGTATTCGGATATGCGTCCATTTGATTGAGCAGCTTAGTATACATCGCATTAACGTTAGGTAACTGCACGGAGTCTACTTGTTCTAAGCGTTGTTGATAATGTGTTTTGTTAGCAGGTGATGCCAAAACATGCCAGCGCGAGAGGTATTCTTCGGAACCAATTAACGCCAACCATTGACGCATTGTAATAAAACTCTCACCTTGATTACCACGAACATCGATGATCATCCCTTCCGCTGCGTGCAACTGCTGCCGATTTCGGTGGATAAATTCAGATAGGTTCT
Organism: Vibrio sp. N418; assembly: GCF_000222565.1. Lineage (NCBI taxonomy): Bacteria > Pseudomonadati > Pseudomonadota > Gammaproteobacteria > Vibrionales > Vibrionaceae > Vibrio > Vibrio sp. N418. The sequence continues at coordinate 14,813 of NZ_AFWD01000070.1, read as the reverse complement.
GCTGTGCGGAATCGTCAAACATCGGTAAAAGGACATATGCAACGTTAGAGGACAACCAATCAATACTCGCTTGAGCGGCCTTTGTTTCTGTCATCGCGAGTTCTTTGTCTCGGTATTGCTCAGCAGATTCAATGGGTATAATTTCTAAGTGTGGATCAGCAAAAATAGTCAGCCAATTGGACAGTTCAGCAAAACAATCTATCGCCGGGTTATACTGAATTCTTTCTCGTGTTTTTTCCTGTGCTAGCTCAACTTCTTCACGAGCGACGTCGGCATAACCTGCATAATTCTCTTCAACTAATCGAGTTAACTCGCGAAACTCATGCTGACACGCAACTTGGGCCGAAATAGTATGACTAAAGGCCAAACTAAGAGTGGATAATAACGTCAAGCCGAATATCTTGCGCATTGGTTCCTCATGACTTTTTCATTGATTGGGAGAATACGTTTTATAAAAAGCGACTTGAGTCATGCATCTCATTCAATTGAATACGCAAGTACTATGTAACTATGCTTTTATTGATTATGCTTTTATTAATTAGACACATAACCCACCAGCACTCTCCGGCCTGATGACTCCACTTATTGTGTTACTTATTGATCTTGTTTTACAAAAATTAACTCGTCTGTATCAAAACCCAATGCGTGTGCTTTATGACGGAATTGATTCTTTAACTCTTCACTAACCGTTGGCGCTCGAGAGAGCAGCCAAAGATAATCATAACTTGGGCCTGAAACAAACGCATACTGATAGCCATCTTGATCCAGTTCAAAAATGACGTAAGAACTATAAAAAGGCCCAAAGAAGGAAACTTGTAAGTAGCCTTGATCGTCTTGATTAACAAAAAATGCCTGACCGCTAGCTTCGACCCATTCGCGCTCATCAGGATCATAGCCACTATTTCTTACCGATATTCCGCCATTGGGTAGCTTAAGATAGTCTGCTGAAACCTGCTCAAGCCCTTCTTCAAAGGAATGATCAAGACGTGCAATCTCATACCAAGTCCCTAAATAGCGATTTAGCTCAAAGTTATCAACTGGCTTAACCGTGTCTGGCATCCCCAAACATCCATTAAGTAATGACAGGCTAACCAGAGCAACCATCCATTTTATTGATTTTGCACTGTAACTCATTAGCCTAAATGATACTTCATTAAACAAGACCAAGTGAAATAACTCCCTATACCACACTGAGTCGTCATCGTAATCGCGACGATGATGCCGAATAAACGATAAACTAAACAACTAACCATCTTACATGTACTGGTTACTATCAAGCGTTAAGCAAATGAAAGCCATTGCTAAGTTAGGAATTTGCCCGCCAACAACGAAAAATGAGAACTGGCTTTAATTATCATCCACAACTATTGGTCATTCCGTGGCTAAATTTTGCATCTAAGTCAATTTATTAAATATCTCTGTTCTCCATCAGAAAGAACGTTTTGTTGAAGTACCAGTTACCTAAAGCTCACCAATTCCAATAAGAAAAGGGGCATCGAGCCCCTTTAGGATCAAACATGATTTTTGACGACCACTTATCAACAACCGTGCCGATTAGGCCATTTCTTCCTGCTCAATCGGCAACACTTGTTTTACATACTGGCCCGGGGCTTTTTCTATCGCTGGGAATTGTTCATTCCCTTGCGGATAAGGTTCTACCTTTTCGTCAGGATTAAAACCTAATAACCATTCATGCCAGTGATTCCACCAAGAACCTTCATGATGATCGGCATTAGCCAACCACTCTTCTGCGTTCTCATCAAGGCTATCATTCGTCCAGTAACCATACTTGTTTTTGGCCGGATGGTTGACGATACCAGCAATGTGTCCAGACTCACCAAGAACGAAAGTTTTGTTCCCGCCCACATTGAGCGCACCACGGTATGTCCCTTGCCAAAGAGCGATATGATCTTCTTTTGCCGAAATAAAATAGCTTGGGATTTTGATCTTATCCAAATCAATCCACACACCACCAATCTTAACCCCTTTGTCTTGAACCAGCTTGTTTTCAAGATAAAGTTCACGCAACATAAAGTTGTGTGTCGGTGCGGCAACATTGGTGCTATCGCTATTCCAGTACAACAAATCAAAATCAACCGGACTGACACCTTTTAGATAGTTGTCAACGTAGTAATTCCAGTAAAGGCTGTTCTCACGAAGTAAGCTGAACGTTACGCTCAATGAGCGTCCATCCATATAGCCTTTCGCGTTATTCTGAACTTCAATTGCGTTAATTACCGACTCATTAATGTATGCGCCAACTTCTCCGGGCTGAGCAAAATCAAGTAACGTAGTAAAGAAGCTAGCACTCTTAATACGTTTTTTCATTCGCTTCGCGGCGTAGTAAGCAATGGTCGACGCGAGTACCGTGCCACCAATACAATAACCAGCTGCGTTAATCTGCGATTGCCCCGTAATATCCTCGATCGCTGATACGGCTTTAGCGACCCCTTCTGTAACGTAATCACCAAACTCAACTTTATGCTGTGCTTGCCCTGGGTTACGCCACGAGATCATAAATACACTATGCCCCTGCTCTAAGAGCCAACGAACCATTGAGTTCTTTTCACGGAGATCTAGGATGTAGTATTTATTTACGAAAGGAGGAACGATGAGAAGCGGTGTCGCATGCACTTGTTTCGTCAGTGGACGGTACTGGATTAGCTCAAAAAGATCATTTCGATAAACGACATCCCCTTGAGTATTGGCTACATCATCACCAAGACGGAAAGCATTATTGTTGGTCATACGGACCTTCAATATGTCTGCGCTCGAGTCTAAGTCATGCTTAAATTGATCCAAGCCAGCAAGTAGATTTTCGCCGTTTTGTTCAATTGTCAGTTTAAGTAGGTCAGGATTGGTCGCGATGAAATTGCTCGGTGACATTGCATTGAGGGCTTGTCTGGAAAAGAACGTTAAACGTTCTTTGGCTTTTTCATCCATGCCTTCGACGCTGTCGATGGTTTCTAAATATGTTTTACTGAACAGCAGATATGACTGTTTAATGAAGTTGAAAACCAACTCATTTTGCCAACTTTCACTACTGAATCGCTTGTCGCCTTTCTCTGCCGACACGATAGATTCCGTGTTGCCAGTCAACGCCACACTTTGCCAGATTTCAAGCTGCTGCTTCCACCATTTCGCTTGAATTTCGAGTAAAACCGTCGGTTGATTCGCAGCGTTTTCTAACAATTTTGCCGTGTCTTCGAAGTTAACTTCTTGCATGGCTTTGTTAAGCGGCGTATTTGCGGACGCCCTGTTTAGTTCAAGATCTTTCCACCACTGTTGATTGGATTCCTGGAGCTTCACAAGGTAGTCCGAAAAGAAGTGTTGAAACATAATGCAACTCCTATGATCGGAAAAAGCCGCCTTAATCAATAAGGCGGCAAAGTCAGTGGTTATGCTGGAGTCACTGTCTTAAGATTTTCCGAAGTGAGTTGCTCAACATCATCTTTAAACTCTTGAGCAATTGATTGAAGCTTAGTGCTGTCATTAGTCATTTGCTGAGAGAGCTTAGATAATACGTTAAGCTGTTGGCTATTAAATGCCGTAAGCGACGTCACATCTCTTACTTCGCCCGCCGCTTTCATCTGCGTTAGGCCCATTTCGCTGTAAGTGCGAATTGCATTCAGTTGAAGCTCCGTAAGAACTTCCACATTCTTAGTGACAAGCTTATTGAATTTTACGTACGGCTCTAGGGTTTTTTCAGTTTGGTCGCTAAAGTTTTTGAAAAAGTCTGTATACATGACTAACACTCCTAAGTGATTGATATTAATTCCATTTGATTGATTTAACGATGACAGCGGTACCCATACCTCCGCCAACACATAGAGATGCAACGCCATACTGGCCGTTACTTCGATTTAATTCATGAATCAGTGATACTAAAATTCGATTGCCCGATGCCCCCAAAGGATGACCAAGCGCAATAGCGCCACCATTAGGATTTGCTTTGTCAAGAATGCTGTTTACCGGGACGTTATGTTCTTCGGCAAGGCGATGAATCACCCCCAGCGCTTGCGCAGCAAAGGCTTCGTTCAGTTCATAGCAATCAATGTCATCTGTCGCCAACTCTGCCTTGGTAAGAGCTTTTGTGACTGCCGGAACAGGGCCCAAGCCCATAATTTTCGGATCTAAGCCTGCTTGAGCATAGCTAACGACTTCTGCAAGAGGCTTTAGGTTGTGTTGCTTAACAGCACTTTCACTCGCAAGAATCACTGCACTCGCACCATCATTAAGACCCGACGCATTGCCCGCCGTAACCGAACCTTCTTTATCAAAAGCTGGTCTGAGTTTTTGTAAACTCTCTAGCGTCGCGTTTGCTTTCGGATATTCATCAGTATCGAATACTAGCGTCTCACGACGAACCTTGACTTCAACCGGTGCGATCTCTGCTTTAAAGTTCCCACCTTCAATCGCCGCAACCGCCTTCATCTGACTGGCCAAGGCATATTGATCTTGCTGCTCACGCGTAATACCGACTTCTTTGGCGACATTTTCTGCCGTCACACCCATATGGTATTGATTAAACACATCCGTGAGACCATCGTTAATAAGCAAATCCGTCAGAGCCATATTTCCCATCTTATGGCCATCTCGGATTTGGCTTGGCACGATGAAAGGGATTTGAGACATCACTTCAACCCCAGCGGCGACGATGATGTCACCATCACCAGAACGAATATGGCTGATCGCATCCATGACGGTTTTCATACCACTACCACACACCATGTTTAAGGTGTATGCAGGCGTCGTTTCAGGAATGCCTGCAAACATAGCGGCTTGGCGACCAACACTCATGCCCTGGCCTGCACCAATAACGTTACCGACGATAACTTCATCGATGAATTCATTATTAATCTGGCTCTGTTCCAGTGCTGCTTTAATCGCTACTGCAGCAAGATTTCCCGCATCGGTGTTTTTTAGTGCCCCACCGAAAGAGCCAATTGCGGTACGTTTTGCCGCAACGATATAGACTTTTTCCATTATCAATACTCCTTGTTATTGCATATGCAAGCCGCCGTTTACCGACAAGGTTTCCCCTGTGATATAGGCACCTGCGTCACTAACAAGGAAGCTAACGGCTTGAGCAATCTCCTCAGGCTCAGCCAAACGACTCATTGGGATTTGGTTCTTGATAAACTCCAGCGCCTCAGGCTTCATCATTTCAACCATAGGTGTCATCGTGTAACCAGGTGCGACAACATTAACCGTCACGCCGCTACGAGCACCTTCGGCAGCAAGCGCTTTACTGAAACCGATCATGCCGGCCTTCGCTGCACTGTAGTTAGTTTGGCCGAACTGACCTTTGATTCCGTTAACCGAAGATATATTCACAACACGCCCACCACCCTTTTCACACATTGCGGCAAACAGAGGTTGAGTAACATTGAAAACACTATTTAGGTTAGTCTCGATGACTTCTTTCCAAGCATCCGCGGTCATTTTTTTAAACACGCCATCGCGTGTAATGCCAGCGTTATTGATCACGACGTCAATCGTTCCCTCTTCAGTTAGCAACGTCGCAAGACGTTCAGCACACTCAGCAGTGTTGGTCACGTCTAGTTCAAACAGACGTACCTGCTCTTCTGTAAAGTGTTTTTCTGCAAACCATTTTTGCGCACATCCCAACTTGCCCGTGTAATAAGTAGCAATTACACGGTAGCCATCAGCGACCAGTTGTGAGGAAATAGCAGATCCAATTCCGCCTTTAGATCCTGTGATCAAAGCGATCTTTTTCATCAATAGACTCCATTCTTAACAGCAAGGTAAATAGACAAAACCATTTGCAAATATCAAACATTCAATTAGTTCAATAGGTAAATTTGTCATCCAGTCAATATCTACGTATCGACTTGTTCTATTAATTAAAACTAATCCGGAATTATGACACTTCAAATAAATAGCAATATTATTTACATAAAGTTGAGGAAGATCCCATAAGGAATGAAATGTTGTATTAGTGTTAAATTAATTTATACCTTTGATTTTCAACGATTATTTAAATGTCAGTTTTGTAATTTGTTCTACAAGCACTTGAATATCCAATGCTTTATGATTTTCCAGGTTGTTTTCATTAAATAATATCAACAACTTACAAAATGACCTCTATTTGATAAAAATATTAAATAAATAATATGAATAATAAATCTCGATTTAGACTTTAGTCGTACTATTTAAATAACATTAATATCAACAAAAATGGCAAAATCCTATATTTAATGAATTTTTAATCGAAATGTATCTATTCGACGAAAGTCGCAACCAAAAGAAATGCCATAAAAATACATGGCAGAGTGAAAGGTACAAAAAAACCCAGCAACATGTGCTGGGTTGGCAAAAACAAATCAATGATTCCTTGGCAGTGGATTGATTCGAGTGGTAGCGACCTACGACGTAAACAATGATCAAACCCACATTTTATATGTAAGGCTCTCTCTGTTGCCTAGGCCACCTAGCCAAATAAACATTTCAAATCAGTAAGACACAAGCACAGCATTCACTACCCGCCTCTTCTTAGACTAAGAATCGAACAAATTTAGTGCCATTTTTACTGCTGAAGTCAGCTGGTTACTCATGGGGAACTTACTCTTACTACACGGTTGTGCAGTATATTTAATTTTGTTTTGAGATCAACGTTTATTTTCCATGTGGTCAATAAACTAATCTTAATGAAATCTCCGAGAATTTCTGGTAAAAGTACGCGGTTAGTTAGGGTTGGTAATTACGAATGACCGAAAGAAAACAAGGGCGTCGAAGTGCACAAGACGCTGAGAACACCAAACGACAAATTATGATGGTTGCCGCCGATATGTTTTGTACACTCGGCTATGAAAGAGTGTCGCTGCGCAATATCAGTGAACAAGCAGGCGTTTCACATAGTTTGATTCGCCACCACTTTGGCAGTAAAGAAAAAATTTGGCATGCCATTAGTGATGAACTGCATAAGTTTATGGGTAGTTATCTACATACCATCATCGATAACCTACCGAATCAAGCACCCGCTAATGAACGGCTTTATCTGTTTTCAGTTCGTTTACTCGCACATATGTTGATGTTTAAACAACCAATACAGCTCATCGCTGATGCTGTGCGTCAAGAAGATGCCTTATTTGACTACTTTATCGACCGTTCTGGCCAGTTAGAAGCGCTGGTGAATAATATGGCCGAAGAATACAACCATTCGTTCCCGGAAACGCCGGTGAAAGTATGGGAAATAAAGTGGCAAATGATCATGTATGCGCATGGGGCTGCCAGCCTAACACCTTTTTTAAGTGAAACTTGGTCAGATGAAACTGATGATATTAACCAATGCCTGCTCAATCACTGGCAAATGTTTAATCAAATCACCGCAACGCGCTTCCAAATCGCACCAGATAAACGCTTAAACCCTGTAAGTGTCGCTGATTTGATTTACCCAACGGAATGCTTCGATCCTGCACAAGTGATCAAGGGTTGCGACAGCCAAGAGAACAGTGCTGATAGCGGCGAAGAATAGCGTATTACTGACCCTATTCCTCGATTATTGCCAAACGTCAAACGCCGCTGCTCCTTAATGGCACAGCGGCGTTTCCATTTGCATGCATGTGGCAGTCACTGCCAATTAATTGAACCAAGTCATCAAGTGATCGTCATATCACTCGATGACCCTATTTCAGTACAACGTTTTAGATAAATTAAATGACTTAAACAGTCGCTCGGTAAACGGGTTGATATCCGCCTCCGAATTGAGTCGATAAATCATCTGCCCGCCATCCACTGAGAATTTAAAGTCAACGGATGTTGCGCTTGCTCCTACCACCTCCCCTTGCTCGAGTAGACGGAAAAATGCCCAAGGCCCGCGGATATTAATACTACGAGGTGAGATGTTGTTTTTGCTGGGCACCAAGGTCACTTTAGACACCGCTGAGTCACGGAACGTATTAGGCCAAATGAACTCAACGCTGTCCCTTGGACCATGATTATAGGACAAGTATTGCCCATCAACATTGAGCACACTGCGACGTTTGTCGCCACTGAGCAGTAATGGCTCAACAGAGAAACTGACATCGAGTACCCCTTTTCGATTGAAGAAAGCCTCTTGAATTCGTCTTGCCTGCTTTAGTTGATCAAGAACCTCTTTGCGTACAATTGATTTTCCGTTCGATCCTTCGTCGGTAAATACTGAGTTTTCTTCCACAAATACCTTCAACTGACTGTTATAAAAACTATCAAGCGTGCCATCGGGTGCAAAAAATGCTTCAAAATCGATAAATGAACTGTCTTTTTTCGAGGCCGGATTAAATGGATAACGTCCCGCGAGTTTACGCTGATACTCTTTATAGACATCGTTGTGCCAACGAACTTCAAGGTGTTTAATCGCCTCTTGTTTCACCACATACCAACTTTCATCGGCCAGTTTTTCAAGCATCGTATTTAATGGCGCTGGTAATCCTGACGCAACTCGTTTGACGGTGTATATTGGGTCAGCATTGACAAGTTTAACTCGTGCTTTACTCGCGTCTAAAGCAGCCATCCCGACATCTGGGGATTCTTTTATCGCTTTAACATAGCTGTGTAGTCCTTCTACCGCGGCAATCACTTCATTGATATAGGCCGGTTCATCGCCCACCGAACTCAACATGCTATTTAGTTCGGAGAACGGTGCATCAATTTGCGCGGCTACACGATATTTAGAGCTCTTTAACAACGCTTGTTGCGCCTCATCATCAGCTCCTACACGCGTGTACATTTGTGTATTGCTTTCCAATACACGTAACAATCGTTGAATCGGCTCTATGTTACCCGTTAGATTCTCCAGAACCGCACTCGCGTCATTGATATCATTGAAATAACGAATGTTTATCTCGTTAAGAGCAACACGCCATGTATTGGTGTAATCAGCAACATATAGGTTGCGCACTTTTTCACGTAACGCAACTTTATCGGCCTCGCTAAATTCAGCGGTCTTCGATAACCCAAGTACCCAACTATCAATCAATGCCAACTCAGAGATAGCCTCTGACTTTGGCATGAAGTACTCTTCAAATCCCTTTTTGGTCAACATTTGAGGAATGTAAATGACACTGCTGTTGATGACTTGTTCTTCAAACACGACTCCAAACACGGGTCCAACAAGATTACGTAGGTTGATTGACGGTCCAAGTACCATCTGCGAATTTAACTTTAAGTTTTGGTAGACACGCTGATCATTAGGAATTGCACTTAGCTCAGTTTGCACTTTCGTAATAACATTGTCATAAGGGCGCAGAACGCGCTCTGCATCTTGGTCACCATTAATGCGATCAGCGGTCAAATCAGTATGCAACATTGCGTACTCTAGGTGTCCTTTTAAGGATGTCTGAATATCACGCTGGCCGGCAAACTCTTGCTGCCAATAATGGGTAAAGTAATCCAAAACATAGGTTTTATAACGGCCGCCTTTATCGACCATCATCCGATAGACTCGGAGTACCGCTAACTTATCTTCGTCCGTTTTAGCTCGATTGAGCTCAACAACAAGATCGGCCATCAGCAAAGGTAAAAATCGGTTTTCCAATAAATTCAAGTAAGTCTCTTCTACCATTGGCCCGATTGTATGGCCTTGATACAAACCAAAATCTGAAACGTATTTGGGCTTATCACGGAAGAAACCAAACTCTAATGTTGCTTCACGAATTTTATTGAGCGGTTCTAGCATTTCGAGTTGCGAGGTTGAATTAATATTGGCAGCCAACTCACCTTTATATTCATTTACTTTGGATAACACAGCGTCCGAATGTTCAATGTTATTCAAGTAGTAGCGATGCCAAGTACCCACCAGCAATACCGTCGCGATTGAGCAAGTCAGCACGGTTAAACCAATCACACGGCGATTATGCTTAGTCACCCGAACATTATCTGACGCCAAACCAGCTTCAGGATAAATCACGTTATTAAATAGCTTTTTGGTAAAGTAAACCGTTGAGTTTTTCGCTTGTTGCGCCTTATTGATTGCGTGCTCCAAACCATAGCGTCGTGAGGCCGCATCATCAAACGCGTTCGTCGGTACTCCTTGTTGATACACCGACGTAAAATAGACGCCACGAACCAACGCAGAAGTAGAAAACTGATCACTGGCAAGCGCCTCACTTAAGAACTTACAGAGGATTTCTTTTAGGCCTGAGATTTGGCGCGTAAAGCTATAGATCGCATTACGATCTTCTAATGTCATCGGCCCCGATACGGCATGAGGCAGAACATCATTGATACGCGTAATAAAGTCGCTATATTCAGCCGTAAACTCTTGCAACCAATTGTCCAGGTCATCGACTGAATCAAGTGAAAAGGTAAAACCCAACACCTCTTCACGTTGACTACGAGAATAGTGCTTAAAGAACGGTTCAAATCCTTGCAACAAGTCAAGCTTAGTCAATGTGATGTAGACCGGAAGACGAGTAGACAGTGTCTCCATTAATTCACGTAGACGAGCGCGCAATAGGTTGGCATAAGCTTTTCGTTCGGTAGCAGTGGCGGTGGCTAAACGCGAAACATCGAGTGTTAGAACGATGCCATTTAGTGGTCTACGATTACGTGTTCTCGCGAGCCATTGAACAAAGTGCAACCATAATCGGCGTTCCATCTCCCCATCATTATTTTCAGCATGATTTCCTTGAGTCAGTAATTCACCATCAGGATCAATCATTACCGATTCATCACCAATCCACCAATCGAACGAATATGGATTTTCGCTTTTTTGACCTGAAGCTCTCATCACCGATGAGAAAACATAATTCTGGCCGCTGCGGTTAATCAAACTGGTTTTACCCGCATTTTCGAGACCGAGAACAAGATACCAAGGCAAAGCGTACAAATAGTCACGTTGTGGTAAACTATCTTTCATGTTCACCATAACCTGATTGAGCTCTAACTCTTGTCGATCCTCATACGCTTTAATCGGATCTTGACGTAACCGTTCTTCATACTGTTTTTCAGCTTTAAAACCTTGCAAGTTTTTCCATTGCCAAATACCCCAAATCGCCAAAGCGCCCAGCGAGAATAAACAACTGGCTACCGCTCGTTCCATCACGGTGTCTAGTGGTAAATTCCCTTTAAATTCTAGCCACGGACCTGCCCACCAAATTGCTATATTCACAATAATGAATAGGCTAATCAGTAGAATAGGCATCGCTGCTGCGAGGCTTGGTTTAAGCATTCTCGCGATCCTAACTAAATATTTCCACATGGAGCTTTATCCTTCGTTTATTCTGACGTTGTATGCTTTTGTAATTGTTCGACCAATGAGGGTTCCCATTCATTGACGCTCATGGTGGCCACCTGTGAGTAAAGAGTTTGGTATTGCTCTTTTGCCATCGCATCAAGATTATTGGCATTGAGTAAATTGGTTGATAGCAATCGCCAGTAGAATTTATCTCTTGGCTCTCGTGCCGCGATAAGTCCATCATTAAGCATGGAGAGTGCTACCGCTATACCCGCATCCTTCGCGAGTGTCATCGCCTCTTGCTCTTTTTCTTCCCAGTTGCCAACCGTTGCTTGTTGACCACTCACATTTTGATGACTGAGCAGCCACTCTTTTACCTTGTCGCTAACAAAAGGCTCACCACCTTTAAATTTCAATGAGAGTAAATCCGGCATACGCGAGACAAATTGTGCGGATTCACTAAGAATTGCATCGCACCAAGCCGATTGACCTAGACTTTTAGCAATGTCGTAACTCATATGCTGGCCTTCAAACCAGAATGGCGCCATCGTTAAGCTCTGTTCGACCTTCCGCCACAACTCAAGATCAGGTGTTCGCAGTTGATCGTGATACTCTTTAACGCGTTCTTGCAGCATGCCACGCAACTGAGTTTCTCCATTGGCGTCATGCTCTGGTAATGACGCGATACTTGACCACACAGCGTATCGACGAACTCGAATTGCCAACGCAATACCGAACTCTTGCTCTGACAAAACATCTGCGACTTTGAGCAATGATTGTTTTGTCGCTTTGTCACTCGAACTGTCCACCGAAACAGCCTTTTGGCTAGACGCTATTGGTGCACTAACTTCCTTTTCAGGTGCGGTTTGCTCGATACGCTCACGTTCGACAGTTCGAGTCAATGCACTCGTAATTTTGGTTGCTAAGCTGGTGACAGAATCAGACATCAAATCAGCATTCTTGACAGATAAATGCCAAGACTCTAGCGCCTCTTTAAGTGTATTGCGCTCTTGTTTTGTAAACTGATCAAAATCCAATTTGTCGATGACCAGTGTAAATCGTTGTACTATTTGACTGAAAAATTTTCCTCTGGCGACACGCCCTTTTGGCCCGGGAGCAGGAAAACACTCTTCCCAATAAAGGAACATGAAGTCGGTCAGTAATTGCAATGACACCACAAAGCGTGACGGCGTCACTTTATTATGAAGGCATTGCAATAAAATAAGCAGTAACTTGAGATCTTTACTCTTCTCACTGAGCAGTATGACCGTTGTTTGCTCGACTTCAGGCCATTGCACAGACGCATGTGACAGTGACCCTACTTTCATCATTTGATCTTCAACGAAATCAAATAACGGGTCATCACTCAATCGTTCACCTACGGGACTATCTCCCTTGATTGGCTGGCTAATAGATTGGCGATAATCGGCTATTTCCATAATGTTTCCTTACCAACCACAGCGGGTACGTAGTGCTGTCAGTGAAGATGACAGTTCATTTGCATCAAACCGCAAACCATCGACGATTCTTGAATTAGAGCGCAGTACCAACCTTGGCTGCTTAGCCATCGCCTTCATCATGTTAATTGCCGGAATACCTCGTCCGGAGGAAAACAACAAGCCAGTATCATCACTTCGCCAGGATTGTGCCTGCATACCAAGTATTGAAATATTGACTTGAGAATCATCGATAGCACTCGGAAATGCCAGTTCAACGCGACTTAGGTTATCGATGCAACTCATCACCAAAATCGGTTTGGCATTATCTGCAAAAGCCGTTTTTTCATTAAGGGCAACCAAGGTGACCCAAGCATTACCACGCTCGGGAGTCCCCTCAGCTGTCAAATGACTCGAATCACCGGATTGATACTGACTAAAGCTGTCGAATGCTCGCTGCCAAGAATCAGGGACATCCGGTCTTGATACTTGGGTTAGTACATCCGGTGTCGGCGTTTGAAATAATGTATCAAAACAGTCAAGTCGTTCTAGTCTTGCGCTGATTGTGGCGCATTGTTCAGCTTGAGCGAGTCGCATACCAGATGCATTCGCAATACCAAATGACCACAAAGAGAAAATCACGATAGAAAACCAAAGTCGTATCATGGTGTTTTTATCTCCAACTTTTGGCATTTGTAAGCCAAAGTACGCTTAGGAATCCCCAAGCTTTCCGCTGTTTTTGCGCGATCTCCTGAAAATTGCTTGAGTCGGTCTCGGATAATATGCAGCTCAAATTCGTTAACGGTTTGCTTTAAATTATTAACGTGCTCAGGATTGAAATGGATACCCTGTACTTCGGAAGTTTTCTCGCCAATTTCCGTTTTAACAACAGGGTTAAATTGTGAAGTTACTGGTGATACGCCATTCGACAGTCGATGCTCAAAGCAACTGGCTTCAACCGGTGTTCCATCTGGAGTTTGCGCACAAGCAAATTCAATCAAATGTTTAAGCTCTCGAACATTGCCAGGGAAATCATATTGGCATAAGCGGTCAACGGCTTTGTAATCAAGCCCGCGAATGCGAGTATTATGTTGACGGTTAAACAAATCGACAAAATGTTGGCTCAGCAGTTCTATATCGCCCAACTTCATCGCTAGCCGCGGCAAAGTAACGGGGTATTGCAGTAATCGATAATAGAGATCTTGGCGAAACTCGCGTTGACGAACCTGCTGTAAGAGATTTACGTGTGTTGCGGAAACAAGACGAAAATCTGACGTCTGTTCTTGCTTCCCACCCACGGGACGGAACAAACGTGACTCAAGCACGCGCAGCAGCTTAGATTGAAGATTCAAAGGCATATCGCCAATTTCATCGAGAAATAATGTGCCGCCATCCGCTTGAGCGATCAAGCCTAACTTATCTTTTTCCGCTCCGGAAAAGGCCCCTTTGCTGTAACCAAATAACTCACTTTCAAGTAAGTTTTCGGGTATAGCCGCACAATTGATTGCCACAAAAGGCCCCTTTCTGCGCGAAGAGTGTTCATGCACAGCTTGAGCAACGAGCTCTTTACCCGTCCCTGTTTCACCTTGAATCATCACCGATAACTGAGACGATGCCGCGTTGATGATTTGCTCGCGTAGCTTTATCATCGGCTCACTATCACCAATCAAGGTGGTCGACAACCGAGTTATGACACTGCGTCTTACATCATCTTGCTGTGCATCTGATAACGATTCAGACAGCACTTTTCGCCCCTGATTTTCACGCTGAATTTCGTTAAGCAATGACCATTGATGAGTAAAAACTTCAAGATATTTTACAAACTCAACCTGGTGGAATATTCCATCAACGATACGACTTTCACCAATCATAAGCAGAACAGATTGAACTTGTTCAACACCAACCGGTAGAGGATGAATGGCGACCTTATCCATCAAGCCGACCTGACGTGTTAATTCACTAAAATGGCGATTGGATCGCCAAAACGCCAGTTCATCAGATCCCAAACAAATCGGTTTTGCCGATTGTAAAACATGAGCAAAGGGACAATCAAAATCGGTCACAGACCAACTTAGTAGTGAGTTGCCCTCATGTGGTGTCAGCATGCGGCCATCAGAACTAGGGACGAGTAACATACAGACATCAAGCCCTAGCTCATTACGAATCGTTTCAATAAATCGACTCGCTAATTGATTTGG
>NZ_AFWD01000071.1:0-3112 GCF_000222565.1 Vibrio sp. N418 | reverse complement strand
GTTAAGTAGTGAGCAACGCTACCACTGAACCTAACCATACCACGTTAAACACTAAACCCAACGATGGATTCAAAAATGCCAAGCGTTGCGAATCTGTCTTAAACGCTTTGTTAGGCATGTTCTACAAAAGGAAAAGGAACCCACCAAGAGCAACAGACAAAATCCCAATAACCCGACTAACCATTAAAGTGCGACCAAGCGAGTCAGGTTCTCGCCCGAAACGTTCAATTTCTTGAGCAGTATCATGTGGTCTAAAAGACTGCACAACGGCACTAACACCACAGACTAAAATGAGCACGCCTATTGTGTTGTACCATGCAGAATCATCAGAGAAGACCAAGTACAAGCCCGTCGGAAAAAATACTACGGACATGATAAGCATCGTCCAATTGTATTCTTTCAAATGACCTAAAACGTCGTTCCCGTCATCTTTAATTTTACGAAAAGCGAGATACTGCAACCCATTAATGAAGAACCCTGCAATACCTCCAAAAATCAGTAAAAACTCTAACCGCATATCCTTATACTCCTGCAAAATGCCTAACGCCGCATTAAGTGGTGAACAACGCGACCACCCAACCTTAAACCTTGCCACATTTAGCACTAAAGCTGACCTAAGCTGAAATTGCCAAGCGTTGAGAATCCGTCTTAAATGCTTTGTTATGTAAATTCAGCCACATAAGCCAAAGTTACCACGAAAAACCAAGCCTGTACGACCGAAGAAATAGCCAAAACCAAAGAACCCAACATTGTTCACGAATTTGCAGAACCAGCCATGTTACAGACCAAGCTTCAACAAGCGAAAAATGGTGATGACCAGCGACCAAAAATGCTTTTGAACCTGGGAAACCGAACGAAAGAAACCATCAGCAAATGGGGGCTTTCGTTAACCTTGCCCTTTCCCCACTTTGAGCCCGCAAAACTAACCACGAACCAGCACAGAAACTGAATGAGGAAACTCACGAACCTTGGCATGTTTTACGGCTAATTTGGCAAAGAATCGGGACAGAAAAAGGGAATTTTGACGAGGATGCAAACCGATAGCTAGAGAGAGCGGATAAGCAGAATAATGCCCATTTTACCCGCTTTACATAACGCCGCATTAAGGGGCGAAATACGCTATGCCCATGAACTAAACCATTGTGCTATAAACACTTAAGCTGATTTAAAATGAAATCACCAAGCGTCTTGAGTCCCTCTTAAATGCTTTGTTAAATCCAAATTTTCGATGTGTTGCTTAATCACCCCAATGATAATGGATGGATCTTGGATTGGCATTAAATGTGTACTATCTTCAGCTATTATATGAACCGTGTTCTTACTGTTTTTTACTAAATTCTCATGTGTACTTTTCCAATATGCCATATCTCTCTGATTACTAAACGGCCAACCTCCTAACGGTCTCATAGCTGTTATTAAAGTAACCGGAGTTTCCATTAATGGCCACGAATCTCGTACTTGTTGCTTAGTCATATTTAGTGCTTCAAGCTGCCCACGATTACCCGCACTTAAAGTATCTAGGTGCTTTAAAACATGAGTCCATTCTGACGTATTCTCCATATAATCGTAATGCTCAACTGTAGCAGGGTCTACTAAAATCAAGCTAGCCACGTCATTAGGGTATCGAGCGGCAAATACAGTTTGAAATAAACCACCTCCAGACCATCCAACCAAGATATACGGAGGTCTTACATTTACGTTATCTAGAGCTGTTTTTAATTCAATTGCAATCTGCTCTGCACTTCTGGGACTTGGGCCAACTTCAGATCTCCCTAATCCAGCCCTGTCATAAGAAATTGTCGTGGCAAATTTTGATATTTCAGGTTGTATCTTAGACCATGCATCCAATGTGTCACTGAAGCCAGAATCAAATACGACTGTTGGCTTACCATTACCAAGTAACAATAAATTAATTTTATGATTACCCACATCGACCATTTGCGACTGATCTTCAGAAAACGCCATGTTCGAAAATGACAGCATAAACAAACCAAATAAGACAAAACCTTTCTGTAAATTAATCATCAAACAACCTTCATAGTCGATTTTTGGAATTAACGCCGCATTAAGTGGTGAACAACGCGACCACCCAGCCTGAACCTTGCCACATTCAGCACTAAAGCCGACCTAAGCTGAAATTGCCAAGCGTTGAGAATCCGTCTTAAATGCTTTGATATGTTTTAGCACAATTCGTTGATTTACTTGGCAAAGAACTGAAGTGTAGACCTAGTTTTCTGAACCAAATCACAAGCTCGAACTAACTTGACTGCCAGATGCGCCAAACCAACAACGAGTAAGCCCACTTCCCTGATAATGAGGCAACTCGATACTCTTTCAACAAGCGCCATTTCTTAGCAAAAGCAGCGCAGAACAATGGTGATTTGCCGAGACAACTGCCAAGGTTATTGGCTGATTGGCAAATACACCCAAAGCGACTTTGAGCCAGAGAAACAAGACGACCAAACCACCCGAAAACTCGAATGAAGCAACCCGCGAACCTTGGCATGTTTTACGGGTTGAGAGATTTAAGAACTGGGCGAAAATGGTAATTTGCTGAGTCTACTCCCAACGAATGGCTATAGGGGCAAAGAACGACTCAAAGGCACTTAAGCCATTGAAATCTCATTAAAACATAACGCCGCGTTAAGTGGCGAGCAACGCTAACCACCCTGCCTAAACCATTGTGACATAAACACTTAACCTGAAGAAAGCCGAAAGCGCCAAGCGTTGGGAGTCCGTCTTAAACGCTTTGTTATGCTTGTGCTATCAGCAGGTACAGTAGACAAATTTTCAAACCTCACGCTGTTACACTATGTAAGCTGTACTAATTTGTCATCCATGCCAACATGGTAAAAGTTACACGCAATATAGAGTTAGGCTGTTGCCCAAAAACTTTATTTGCGATTTTCTTTACCATCTAAATACTCTGCATACTTTTTAGCAATTAGTTGATGTATATGAAGTCCTGTTTTACGAACAAGATACCAATCTATCGCAGCTAAAACAGCTAAGCCAATTATAGTCCCCATGTAAAACCCTCCTTCACCATCAAGTCACAAGTCTATCAAACTATTGATAAAGCGCTCATATTTACGATTTCCAGAAAAAAGCA
>NZ_AFWD01000072.1:0-79644 GCF_000222565.1 Vibrio sp. N418 | reverse complement strand
AAAGAGAAGAGAAGAGAAGAGAAACGGAGCGGCAACGAAAAAGCCCTCGCGATTAGGCGAGGGCTTGGGAATTGCGAATTAAGCGGCTTGAGAGAATTCTGCTAGAAAACGATCTTTACGTTCGTTAAAACGATTAACTAAATCATCAATGTCTTCTTGGGTGTAGGGCTTTAGACCGCTGGCAACCATGCGCTTAACGCCTTTACCGACCACTTCATCGTCTTGTTTGAAGTCGAAGTTAAGCGTGACGACACCACGTTTACCTTGTACATCGAAGGTGGCACCAGAGAAGATGACTTCAGGTGCTGAAATATCGAGGCGAGTGAATTCTACTTCCATGCTTTCATAGATAACCAAAGGACGTTGGCAGTTGATCATCATCTGCTTCTCTTCCATCAATGGGACCATGATATGCGGAAAGTTCATGCCCGAAAACTGCACGTAATTTCTAACGACATGTTCAATGAACGTTGCATCGTGGTTGACTTCGCCTTCACGCGACATACGTAAGTATTCTTTACCGTTGGCATCAATTACAGCCGCTTCTTTGCTGCATTTATGTTCGACATGCAGCGCTACGCCATCATTCACCATGCCGGCAAAATCGAAACGCATTTTTTGGCTTACACCTTCTTTGCTTAATAAAACAGCAAACAATAAGTCACCCGGTACACAGAAGCGCTTGTTGTCTTCATCGTGCAGTGGGTTGAAGTCGCCCGCTACTTTTTTAGCAAAATGACTTGCTTGTAAACGAGTGAATTGAAATTGATGATCTTGTGAAGAAAAGTACGGTGTTAGAGACATATCTTACGCTTAGTAACCAAAACTGGGAGGGATTATATATGAGTAATCTCTTTGACTGGTCAATCCAGTCAGCTATTTGGCGATATAATGCCAATCAACCAGTTTGATCAATGAGTTATGTTTAATAGGTGTAATGAGGCTTGTGCTCGCACAAGCCCTAGTAATCAATGGCTAGGCAGCGTGCCATTGGGGATTAAATCATGATGAATGGCTTGTTTTAATAAGCGATTAGCGCGTTCAATGTCCGTTGCAAAATAGCGGTCTTTATCATAAAAGGCGACTTGTTCGCGTAGGCGGCGCTTGGCTTCTTCGATTCTTGGAGAGGATTTCAGCGGGGCTCTAAAGTCTAGCCCTTGTGCGGCCGCAAGATATTCCACGGCTAAAATGCCGCGGGTGTTTTCGGCCATATCACGCAAACGTCGGCCGGCGAATGTGGCCATCGATACGTGATCTTCTTGGTTAGCCGAAGTTGGTAAGCTATCAATCGAGGCGGGGTGAGCTAGAGCTTTATTTTCACTGGCTAATGCCGCGGCAGTGACTTGGGCAATCATAAAGCCAGAATTAACCCCGCCATTATCGACCAAAAACGGTGGTAACTTACTTAATGCACTGTCAATAAGTAGAGCCATGCGTCTTTCTGACAAGCTGCCGATTTCGGCAATCGCCAGCGCAAGGTTGTCCGCCGCCATCGCGACAGGTTCTGCATGAAAATTACCGCCTGAAATAATGTCACCATCATCGGCAAAAACCAGTGGGTTATCTGAAACTGAATTGGCTTCCACTTGTAGAGTCTCAGCGGCATGGCGAATTTGTTGCAGGCACGCACCCATCACTTGGGGTTGGCAGCGTAAAGAGTAGGGATCTTGAACCTTTTCACATTGGTTGTGCGATGTACCGATATCACTGTGGTTATCGAGTAAGTATCGATAAGCGGCGGCGGCATCCATTTGGGTGCGATGGCCACGAACACGATGAATGCGAGGATCAAACGGTTTTCGGCTACCAAGCGCGGCCTCAACCGACATTGCACCGCAGACGGTTGCTGAGGCAAACAGATCTTCTGCAGCGAATAGTCCCTCTAACGCGAAGGCTGTCGATGCTTGGGTGCCATTCAATAACGCCAAACCTTCTTTGGGGGCGAGTGTAATCGGTTGTAAACCCGCAATATTGAGCGCTTCAGCGCCCGAGATAATTTTGCCATTGTGACGAGCTTGTCCTTCGCCCAATAATATGGTGCTCATATGGGCGAGTGGAGCAAGGTCCCCCGACGCGCCGACTGAGCCTTTTTGCGGCACGCAAGGGTAAACTTGAGTGTTAACTAATTCGATTAGAGCTTGAATCACCGATAAGCGAATACCGGAATAGCCCCGTGCGAGACTGTTTATTTTAAGCACCATCATCAAACGTACGGTTTCATCGGCCATCAATTGTCCAATACCGGCGGCGTGAGACAAGACAATGCTTTTTTGCAGAATTTCCAGATCTTGTGGTTCGATTCGCGTATTTGCTAGCAGGCCAAATCCGGTATTGATCCCATACACGGTGCGTCCTTGCGCAATAACTTGTTCTACGACTTGGGTGCTTTGTTCAATATCGGTAAAGCTGGCGCTATCAAGGCTTAAATTGACGGGGCTACGGCTGATTTGGCGTAGTTGGGATAAGCTTAAATGACCAGGATTAAGAACCAAGTTTAACATCACTATTCTCCTAGCTCGTGTGAGGAATGATTCATCATGGGTAAGTCCAACTGTTGCTCGGCGGCGCATTGTTTGGCGATATCATACCCAGCGTCAGCATGGCGCATGACGCCCGTTGCGGGATCATTGTGGAGCACACGAGCAATGCGGCGAGCTGCATCGTCACTGCCATCACAACAAATCACCATTCCAGAGTGTTGCGAGAAGCCCATACCCACACCACCACCATGATGCAGAGAAACCCAAGTTGCCCCGCTAGCGGTATTGAGTAGTGCATTTAACAGTGGCCAATCGGATACCGCATCAGAACCGTCAAGCATTGATTCTGTTTCTCGATTGGGGCTGGCGACGGAGCCCGAATCCAAATGATCTCGACCAATCACAATTGGCGCTTTTAGTTCACCGCTTTTTACCATGGCGTTAAAAGCTTGGCCTAAACGCTCGCGATCTTTAAGGCCAACCCAACATATACGAGCGGGTAGTCCTTGGAATTGAATCCGTTCACGCGCCATATCGAGCCAGTTATGCAAATGAGGATCGTCAGGAATCAGCTGTTTTACTTTTTGGTCAGTCTTATAAATATCCTCAGGGTCACCGGAGAGCGCTGCCCAACGGAAAGGTCCGATACCTTGGCAAAAGAGTGGTCGAATATAAGCAGGGACAAAACCGGGGAAATCAAACGCATTTGCGACTCCTTGTTCGAGAGCCATTTGGCGGATGTTGTTGCCATAATCAAGCGTTGCTGCACCGCGAGACTGCAGTGTCAGCATCGCTTTGACTTGTTCTGCCATCGACGCTTTAGCAGCGCTCACCACTTTTTCCTCATCTTGCAAACGCATTTTAGCTGCGTATTCCATGCTCCAACCTTGCGGTAAATAGCCGTTAAGTGGATCGTGCGCTGAGGTTTGGTCTGTCACCACATCTGGCGTGATATTGCGCTCAACCAATCGAGCGTAAACATCTGCGGCATTGCCGACTAAGCCGACTGAAATTGGCGCCGTAGCCTGATCAATGATCCTTAGTGCTTCATCGAGCGTGGTGGCTTTCCTATCAACGTAGCCAGTGCGCAGACGATAGTCGATACGAGATTCGTCACATTCAACCGCCAACATCGAAAATCCTGCCATGGTTGCGGCAAGGGGTTGCGCACCGCCCATGCCGCCTAAACCGCCAGTGAGAATCCAACGGCCTTCACTCGTTCCGGCAAAATGTTGTTTTGCAATGGCGACGAAGGTTTCATAAGTGCCTTGTACGATGCCCTGTGAACCGATGTAGATCCAACTTCCCGCCGTCATCTGGCCGTACATCATTAAACCTTGCTTATCGAGTTGATTGAAATGCTGCCAATTGGCCCAATGCGGTACCAGATTTGAGTTGGCGATCAGAACGCGAGGGGCATCTTTATGGGTGGGGAATACGCCAACAGGTTTGCCTGATTGCACCAGCAGGGTTTGGTCTTCTTCGAGTCTCTCTAACACTTCAACGATTTTGTCATAGCAAGCCCAGTTACGAGCCGCGCGACCAATGCCACCATACACCACCAAAGCGTGGGGGTGTTCAGCCACATCAGGATCGAGATTATTCATCAGCATTCTCAACGGGGCTTCAGTCATCCATGAACGAGCACGGAGTTGTGTGCCATGCGGCGCGTGAATGGTTCGTTGAGCATCAAGACGCGTATCGTTACGTTCCAGCATAACAAACTCCTTGTGGTGATCTATTTTTCAGAGAAAGCGTTGGCAATGTCCCAGCATAACCTTGCGGCTAATCGGGCTGTTTGGCTGTCGATATCATAGGTCGGGTTATATTCAGCGATATCTGCAATCACCAACTTATCTTTGTAATGTAAGATGCGATCGAGAAATAGATTAAGTGTGTCTAGACTGATGCCTCGTGCGGCGGGGGCGCTGACGCCGGGTGCAATCGCCGCAGGGAAGACGTCCAAATCGATGGTGAGATAGATAGCATCGCAATTATCGATAAAGTGCTGCAGTTGCGTTAGATGGTAAACATGATTGAGATGCGAGAGATCTTTGTCTTCGACATACCATACATTGAGCGCATCAGCGCGTTGAAACAACGCTTTGGTATTGCAGGCCCGACTCACCCCTAAACAGGCATAATGAAACGGCCACTGTTTTTGCTGACAATAGTTGGCGATTTGCTGAAAAGGGGTGCCAGAACTGGGTTTTATCGCGGCGCTGGTGTGCTCAAAAGTGCGTAAATCGAAATGTGCATCAAAATTGATGATGCCAATTCTGGGGATTTGATTTGGCGTGTTTTTTTCATAGTATCTGGCTAATCCTTGAAATGATGCCCAAGCGACTTCGTGCCCGCCACCTAAGGTGATCACTGGCGTTGTGCTCAGGGCTTTGGCAATAATATCTGCACAGTCAGATTGGGCTTTTTCAAGTAAGTCATCGTCACAGACAACATTGCCTAAATCGATCAGTTTTGTGGGTTGGTGCCAGGCCATATTGCCCAGTGCTCGGCGGATCAAATCAGGAGCTTTTCGCGCGCCAATACGGCCTTTATTACGCGCTACACCTGCATCACAGGCAAATCCTAGTATGCTAACCGCCTTGCTGGTGGCAGGAAGGTCTTTGACCTGCATCGGTTCAATAATTTGATGAATGCGAAGGCCATCAGCGCCATCTTCTTCATCCATTCGGCCTTGCCAATGGAATTCTTGCTGAGTGCTGGGTGGATTAGGCATAGCTTATCGCTCCCTTGACTAATCGTGCGTACAAACGTGGTACGCCTTGCAAATAACTGAACTCGGCAGGATGCTCGACATCCCAAATAGCAAGATCGGCGTCAAACCCAACTTGGATCTGTCCGCGAGTCTGACTAACACCAAGCGCTTGTGCGGCGTGCTGTGTGACACCACGTAGCGCTTCTTCTGGTGTTAAACCAAAAAGAGTACAACCCATATTCATCATCATAGTTAAATCTGCGAAAGGTGAGGTGCCGGGGTTTAAATCGGTGGCCAGAGCAATCGGAATGTTATATTGACGCAGTAGCGCCACGGGTGGTTTTTGATTCTCACTGAGGAAGTAGAACGCGCCGGGTAATAGCGTGGCGACTGTCCCTGCTTGAGCTAGCGCTTGCACGCCGGTTTCATCGAGATATTCCAAATGATCGACTGACAAGCCATTGAACTTGGCGGTTAAGGCACTTCCTCCAAGATTGGACAGTTGCTCAGTATGGCCTTTGATGCCCAATTGATACTGGGATGCCGCCAAAAAAATACGTTCCGTTTGCGCTAAATTGAAGCCTATCGATTCGCAGAATACATCGACGCTGGTGGCGAGCCCTAATTCGGCGACCGTGGGGATCATTTCCTCACAAATCAGATCGACGTATCGTTCCGGTTGATGCTTAAACTCGATTGGTACGGTGTGGGCGGCTAATAACGTGGTGGAGATTCGAATTGCACGATGGTCTTGTAATTGTTTCGCCGCACGTAACATCTTTAGTTCATCGTTGAGTGTTAATCCATAGCCGGATTTCACCTCAACTGTGGTCACGCCGCGACTAATCAAGCCATCTAAACGGGGTAATGCCAAATCAACTAATTGTTGCTCGCTGGCTTGGCGAGTGGCGGCAACGGTGGAGAGGATGCCGCCACCTTGCTCGGCGATTTTTTGATACGCCATGCCTTGCAAGCGCATTTCAAATTCATCCGCGCGATTACCAGCGTAAATCAAATGGGTGTGACAATCGATAAAGCCGGGAGTGAGCAGTCTGTTTTGGCAATCAATGTATTGTGTTACGTTTGCTGAGAGAGGCTGAGAGGTGAGTGCGGCGATTTTACCGTCGCGTAGATACAAATAAGCGTTAGAATTTATGGCGTAACCGTCTTTGCCGGGCTGCATAGAAACGATGCGCGCATTGAGGAATGCGACATCAAATTCGGTGGTTTTTGATGCCGATGTGATAGCCCTGTTTCGCGGTTGCCTATTCTTTTGCTTATCCATAACAAACCATAGATTGTAATGTATATACAAATAATGGTTTTGAACGGGTTATTGATCAAGTTGTGCTTGGTTAAATTGTGATCAAATACAAGCAGGAAGCGACTAAATCAAGTTAATTGTTGAGCTTAATTTGTAGCGAAATGCGGGGTGATATAACAGAGCGCTGCTAACGAGTTGTTGCCCACTCCAAGTACGGCGATGGAGCAATAAGCAGGGTTCATGGTGTGCCATTTTTAGCTGTTCTAATATTTTTGAGTTAGCAATAATCGCTTCAACACTGTGTTCGATAGAGCTTAATGGGCATGATTTAAAAAGATACTCCGTCGGAGTGAATTGCTTGAAGTCTTGTTGCAAGTATTCAGGGGCGCACAGTGGGTTAACCCAACGCTTTTCGAGTTGGATTGGCTGATTATCCGCAAGGTGGAGGATCTCGCTGTAATAGACGTTCGCGCCTAGTTTCATGCCCAGTTTGGTGGCTGTCGCTTCATCGGCCACAAGTTGTTTTTGCTGCAATATCTTATTGCTGTAGTGCTTGCCTCGAGCGATGATTTCATCGGCGATGTTACGAATGTCCGCCAAAGGGGATTCGGATTTTTCAGCGGGTTGACAGACGAAAGTGCCCAAACGAGGGGTACGCTCTAAGCGACCTTCGTTGACTAAATCACGAATGGCTTTGTTGACGGTCATCCGACTGACGTTAAATTGCTCAGTGAGCTCAAGTTCCGTTGTAATACGATCGCCAATTGCCCAGTGACCGGAGTCAATTTGCTCGACAATGTAGGATTTAATTTGTTGATATAGCGGGCGTTGAGACATAGTAGATTCATTAATAAATTGACTATACAAATGTAGTGCTCGCAACTAGACAAATGCAAGTGTTGGCTGGAAATTAGCCAAACGAATGAGACAAGGCTCAATCTAATGGTAAAGCACTTGCTTGGCTCCAACTGGATATGAGATACCCATTAATGAAAAACAGTCGTGATAAAAACAATCAATAAAGTCTCAAAGCAAAGTTTATTAAAGCAAAGTTTAGTAAAGGAAAGTCCATGTTTGGAAAGTTAAAAGCCTCTTTAGGCATTGGTGCCGCCAAAGTCGATACTGTTTTAGACAGTACGTTTGTCTATCAGGGTGACCTGCTAAAGGGGACGGTACATATTCAAGGCGGTGAGGTTGATCAGCACATTGATGCCATCAGCCTAAAATTATGCACAGAAGTTAAAGTGGAATCCGACGACGGAGTTAGTTATCAGGCGTTTTTGTTGGGCCAGTTGCAAGCAGTGCAGCCTTTCGTTATCGGTGCGAACCAACATAAGCAAGTGCCTTTTGAATTGAAACTGGATGACGAAACGCCAATCACCGCTTTGAATGCACGTAAGAATCAGTGTCATGTATGGCTTGAAACAACGTTGGATATCGATTTCGCAATTGACCCTAAAGATCGTGACTTTGTCGAAGTAAGACCGCTGGCTGTGGTCTCAAAAGTGATTGCGGCTATCGAGCAAGGCGGATTTTCAATGGTTAAAGCGGATGTTGAAAAAGGCTTTTTGCGTGGACAAAACTTCAGTTCTAAATCAGGTTGTTATCAAGAAATTGAATTTAGCAACAACGCCTTTATCAATAAAAAAGAGATCGAGTTGTCGTTTATCTTGGAAGGAAGTTGCGTGCATTGTTTAGCAGAAGTGGATCGTTCACTTGGCATGCGTGGTGATCAATATCTTTCATTTAGCTTGGCAAAAACGGCATCAGATGATGAGGTGAGATCCGCAGTGGCGCGTGTTCTCGCGATCTAGCAAACAACGTTCAATGATGCGTGTTAAAACGGTACCGATAAGCGAGCGTAAAGGCGACGTCGGTACTGTTGTCCGCATTAATACCATTCTCAATAACCGAAAATTCGATTGCTGAGTTGCGCATTTGGTAACGATAGCCGAGGGTAAATTCCGTCGCGATGTCGGCAAAGCTGCCATCGTCATCTGCGATGCCCTCGTACACCGAAACTTGCGCGACCAGAAAATGATGATCGAACCATTGATAACGGTAACTCATGCCCATGCTCCAATTGTTAGAGCGATAGGGCATATGGGTAAAGTTGGTTGGCGCATCACGAAAAGTTTGACTCAACGTGGTGTCAAAACCATGTTTGCCACGGCGATAACCATAGTTAACTTGAATGGCTTGCTCCCAATCACTATGGGCAAAGATCGCCTGCCCGATATCGCTGTAATAGAGACTTGCTCCGAGAGAAACTCCGTGATGTTGGCTTTGATAAAGTTGATATTGTAAATAACCGAATAGGCCTTGGCTGAGCACTTCGCCACGAAAGTCTCGTTGTTCAATTTGATACTCAGGCATATCGATTACGAAGCGATGTTTAGCAACCTCATCCCGACCGTTTTGATCAATCGAAAACCAATCATGAAAATCCATGATAAAAGAGTCTAAATGATTATTGGCCGCGTAATTCCAGCGATAACCTAACTCTGCTTGCCATAGCGGTGAAAGCTGCCATTTCCCTCCAAGCTGGAGCTGGTTTTGGTAGTAGTCGAGTTGGTATTTGTCATTATTTGCCCAAATGCTAGCGAGGGCGAATGAGCCATGAAGTTCGACCTCTTGCTGAGGCAGCGAAAAGCCAGAGCGTAATTGCGGCGCTAATCCATTGGTGATCAACGGGGATTGTGCATACGTCTGCAATGGGCCGTAATCAACATCAATATCTTGTTGAGCATGGCTGCATGCCGGTCCAATCGCTAACACGATGAAGTAAATCGATTTCACTCCAACCTCACACTTATTCTTATTGTTCTTGATAAAACTATAGTTTAAGAATGTGTATGCAGTGAAATCGATAGAAATAAAAACAGGCTGTTAAGACAGCCTGTTTAGAAGGAAGAGAATACTTAATGGCTGATTAAGCAGCGCTTAAGCGTGTGGTTATATAGGGTTGCCAAGCATCTTGATAGAGCTGGCGAGATTGGCGACGCATATTGTCAATTTGTGCAGTTTCAAATTGGCTAAGTGCACGCTGTTGATTGTCAGCATTTCGCTCAATACGTTGGATTTGTTCATACAGTTTATGTTCAGGACCTGATTTCACATCGGCGATGGCTTTGAGGTGGAGCTGAACTTCAGCAACTAAGTTGGTTTTTGGCAACTGAACTAATACATTCAGATCGCGGTAGCCTGATGCTGCTGGTTGTTTAAAGCGGTTTTTCACACGTACAATCGTTGTTTCACGATCCAGAACTTCAAAGACTTCCATTAGGCTAGCCACATCATCAGCAACGATGGTTGCGCGGGCTAAATCGGTAATACGGTTTACTTGGCCATCTAACTCTAAAGCGACTTTTTCTTTTGCTCGTTGAGATGATTTAACACCAGCAAAATAGGCTTCGGTGTTGGTTAATAGGGCAGTACTTTTACAGATGGTTTCAAGTTCGAATTGTGCCTGATGTGCTTTGCTATAGAGCACATCAAAGTCACTGTAGGGTTGAGTTGGAGTTTGGTTAGTCGATTTGATGCCGTACAAGCCACTTAAATTGTGCTTGAAGGCTTTCGAACAGACTTGATTTTGATTCGCGCTGCGACTGCCGTCATTACTTGGCGCCGCCACTGGAATCGCGGCAAAAGCTGGGGCGCGGCTTAGCATCAATAGCATCAGTGCCGTCGTGCGCAGGAATAAGCTCATTCACTCTCCTCAGAATTGTCGTTACTTAGAAAAAAGGGCAACTAAAGGCATAGCTACTAAGTAAAACAGTCTGTATATCCAAGTTCATCAACTTGGTATATACCCTTTATGGGGGCAAGTGTTTGGAACTCAATCTTAACAGATTGTTGTCGTTCAAAAGTTTTAACTTGCTCTCATTTCTGTGTAATTTGAGTCGCTTAACCTTAGTTAGTTCAGCCAAAGAATGTAACTAAGTATATCGACTCTAGATGAACAGAATCTGAAGGGAATGTTTAAATTTGGTCAGCTTTTGGTTAGGCTTAGCGCTTAAAAGTCAGCTGAGAAAAATTATAATGAACGATCCAGAGTTTTGGCAGTGTAAATCACAGTAAGGCATAAATTATGAAATGCGTAATCTATCGACGCGTATCAAGTGACGAGCAAACGAAAGGCTACGGACTGGATCGACAGCTAGAACTGGCTGAACTCTTAGCTAATGAGCAAGATTTATCCATTCAACAAATCTATACGGATAAAGGCAAATCAGCTAGTAAGGGCGAACATACCGCAAAGGGTGGACAGTTACGACAACTGTATGATGACATTGAAAGCGGTGTGATCCATAGCGGTACGATACTAATCACGGAAGATCTAGATCGCCTATCACGTCAAATCGCCTCTATTGCAATGGGGGAACTGACAACGAACCTTATCAACAAAGGGATCGAGGTCTGGACATTTCTAGATGGTTTGCAGAAGTACACCCAAACGGCAACATTTACCCTAATGCTTGCGCTGGTTAAGCAAGAAACCGCATATATCGAAAGTGCTAAGAAGAAAGAACGCGGTTTAGCCAGTCACGCAAACAAACGCGCAATGCTTCAAAATGGGGAAGCACCCAAAATACGTAGACCGTTCTGGATTGATCTTGTTAAGGACGAATACGTACTGAACGAGCAAGGCGCACTAGTTAAAACTATCTTTGAACTGTCATTGCAAGGCAATGGACGCATCAACATTGCTAAGCAACTGAACGAACAAGGGATCAAGCCTATCGGATGGAAGCACGACAGTAAACGAAAGAACGAATGGGACAGTAACAAAGTATCTAATATTCTACGTAGTGTATCAGTTATGGGGGACTGGCATTCCCCAAAGCACGATCAAACATTCAAAGATGTATTCCCGCAAGTTATATCCCGCAATGATTTTCATAAGGTTCAATCACTAGCACGTAAGAATCCACGCAAGCTGAGCAAACACAAAATAAGCATATTTCAAGGCTTGTTAGATTGCCCGTATTGCGGTGCTGTTTATTCACGTAGGTCGGTTGTTAAAACAGATAAAACCTATTACTCCTATAAATGTAGTAACTCGCAACAGTGCGCCGCAAGCAAGCAAGTTAGTGAATCAGTATTGGATGTGTTCGTATTGAAGTACTTAGGTGATCTTGATTGGTCATTTATGGATAAGGACGACAACACGGAGCTAAACGCTGAACTATTAGAACTACAGCACGAACGAAAGATACTTAATGAATCGATCAAGAAGCGTTCCAGTTCAGCAAAGTTAGATAGATTGGATGATGTGGAGATACGTATCGAAGCGATTCAATCGCAGTTAGATAGAGCTAGTGTTTCAGTCGATACTGAGTTCGACCACGAAAGAATAATCAACGGGGATGAACAAACACGAGTTAGAGCGCAACAGGCTCTAAAGCTATTGATTGAGCGAATACAGGTTTATAGCGTTGGTGTGTTACCTAACGAACTAGCCGACACATTACCTGATAAGTTCAAATTGATGCGTAAGCATGGTGCGAAACAGGCGCATGTGTTGATCCACTTCAACAGTGGAGAGATTCGTCAAGTTGGTTTGTGTTCTGATTACGTAGCAAGTAATAGAGGTCTACTGGTTGAATAAGTAGATTGGTAAATTAGGTACATTATTAAATTTACCATTTTAATGATGTTCAGGGGAAATGAATCCCCTGAACGTGTTCTATTAGTCACAGAACACTAGATGTAGGATGAAGTTGCAAATAATGCGAAAAACTTCTCTACCTACGGGAAACTTGCGATTACCCATAATATAACCTTACCTTGATGACTCAAGGATTAGTAAAAAATGCTTATACTATGGTTATGATCTTTGCTACAGTAACAGTGCCAACCGATACTAATGCAAGGATATAACCCTAGCGTTTGTTATCACGACCCTAATCATTACTAACAGGTAGTGATTGGGGTTTTCTTTTATGTATTCATACATTTTCCTTCTCTTTACTATATTAACTAAACACTACATATAGTGTGTATTTTTAATATGTAATCCATGATATGCGATTTTGCTCAGCTTGCAACTGTTGTAATGTGTGTTTCATATGGTTAACTCACTTAACCCAAAAAGTTGTAAGTGAACGCTATAGAGTGACTAAAAAACCACCGCAGCCAGCGAATAAATCAATATTAACACCATTCATTAGGAATAGCCCAGACACAGATCCAAGTGGGCGTGGCTTTTTGATAAGCCAACCGTTATTGCACACAAAAAAGCCAGTGTGGATAACTACATTAATGGTTAATTATTAACCACTCCCTTTGTGTGTCAATAGATTAGCGACTTAATAGACTGTTTTCAAGTTGAAGATTTTGGATAAGCTGTGGATAACTATTGAGGCTACATTTATTCGTAAGTGACTACTATCCTTGCAACAAGGAAGAATAGATGAGAATCAGAAACAAGTATTTTAATAACGTTTTGTTCTTAACCACCTGAAAATTAATTATATTGATTTTTCTTAAAAAGTAAGTTTGATATTTTCGAGTAGAACACATCAATTGAAGGTGAGTTTTCTTACTTCCTAAAAATTGCCGCTCTTCCTGTTGTTTTCCTGTTGTTTCTTCCGTGTTTCTTCTGTTGGTTCAATGAACCTTTCGTGGCATTTCTATATTTCGTGACTAAGTATCAGTGATTTTAGGTGGCTTCAAATTTCTTCAATGAAATTAGTAGGTTACTGCTCATTTTTGATTTTCCCTAGAAAGTCCAGATCTCAGCCCTATTTTAGTTATTGAGAAAGCCAAAATGTTAAAATAAAGGGAGAAGTTTTCCCCTCCCAATATAAATACTTAACCATAAAAAAGGAGCTAATATGAACAGTTGGGACAAGATCAAGGCGAAGCACATAAACGAGATTGAGCAACGCGACATAACACGACACGACACGGTATACACGCGCAAGGCTGAGGAGATAATCAAGCAGTGCAAAACTAATCAGGCGGTGCTATACGTGGCTAACGCTGGCGATGGTAAATCGAGAGTTGCGGGAGAGATACCGAACGAGGTTAACAAACTGCAAATCATGCAAAGTAATAAGCGTTGCGTATTCTGCACTAATACCCGTCACAATCGGGATGAGTTCGCGAAGAATAACCCAATGTTTGTCGTGGTGAAAGGTGCTGCGGAAGTTATTGGAGAATGTACCAGTAAGGCCATCGAACAGGCGTACAACGAAGAGTACAAAGCACGGCTGGCGCTGCACGAGAGCAAGCCGGAACAGTACGGAATGCCAAAGCGCAAAGAGATCCTAAAGCATTTGATGGATATTGGTTATATTACATTCACCGAAATGACCAAAATAAACGACGCATCGCATGTGAACAACAAGAAGATAGAGGAGCCTTATGTTTGCATGACTTCCGCAAAGCTACGTGTTGGCGACATTATCAAGCGTTATTCAGGTCGATACATAATGATTGATGAATCAACAATCAATACGGTTTTATCAGTAGCGGGAAAGGTTGAAACCTACAGTAATTGCGTTACTAACGTTGAAGTTGATGAACATATAGAGCGTTTTATCAATAACGTAAATGATATGACCAAGAACGATCCATATACTAACGTGATTCTATTCAGCGCGGAGAAGTCGCTCAAGGAGGCTTTTATCAGTAAGAACATGCCAGTTGTTGATAGTGTGGACGTTGGCGAACCAGTACTGATAAAAGATCCTAACTTGCATGTTTTAGTATTGAAAGACACAAGCGAGGATTTCAGCGAGAAGATAGCGAAGACTAGTAAGCAGTTAGGTTATCAGGTGATTGCTGATGGTATCGAATCGAGAGATTATAGTTTTGAAGCGGCGAAAGGTAGCAACGAGCTAATGCAGGTTGACCTAGTAACGATTCTAAGACACCCGCACCCTACAGCATTCGCGCCCTACATGACAGCGTTGGATATTGGTCAAGACGACGCGTTGCGCATGTACTCAAGTGACGCGGCAAACCAAGCCATAGGACGCAATACGGGCTATCGAAGCAAGGGCGGTAAGCACGTTTTAGTATTGAATAGGGATATGTACGACAAAGGACTTATTGAACTTGATACGGTCGGGGAAGTACATATCTGCACAAGACGCGAGCAGGTGGACGCATTACCGGACGGGTTTCTTAAAGACCTGTGCGGCGAGTTGTACAACGGCAATGATATGATTGTAAGTCGTTCGGCGCTTGCTGTGATTACTGACGTAATGAGCGCGGGTATTGGTTTGAATCAGAAAGGGACTGTAATTCGTGAACTAGCCAAGGCGCATCTATTGGAACAGGGAGCGACTGATAACCGAATTAGAAAAGAGGGACTAGTCAAAGCGGTTATTGATAGATGTATATACTTAGGAATGAAAGAAGTAATTATAAAGAAAGTCAAATATTACTCATATCAGATATAGCCAAATCGAGGGGAAAAACTCCCCTCGTCCTTAATATATATTAAGATGGAGGGGAGAAATTCCCCGACCTAAAAACCCATAAATCCGCCTCACTCGTTACTCCTCGTTACTCCCCGTTACCCCCTGTTCTAGCTCGTTCCTATGCGTACCCGATACAATAATCCCCGATCCCCGATCCGGCTAAATATATAAAATAACTAGGAGCACACATGAGCATCAAAGAACAACTAGATTTCTATTGGAATAACAATCGCTTTCCAACTCACGCGGAACAACTGGCGCATTACATGAAAACCAAGTAACAAAACAGAAGTAAATAGATGAGACAACAAGCAAGACTATATTACCACCTACGCCGAAAGGAAGAACAAATGCAAATAAACGGAACTGAGATTGATTACTTAACAGAGCGACAAGCGAAGCAATTAATACTTAATAGGGCAATCACCGAATTGCGTAATTTTAAGGGTTCATCAACACAAGCTAATAAAGTTGCTGACGGATTGGAAGTATTACGGGACTTTGAGGACTACAACAAGGAACTAGGAATTGATAGGGATACATAGGATGAACATTGATAAACTAACACGCAGGGCTGCTATTATGAAGAAGAACGTACGACCAATGCGTGATATAGAAGCTGACCTTAATAAGTACGGCCTATCAGTACAGGGTAATATACTGTTAATGCCTTGGCATGAGTCACATATGGAGCATATAAGAGCACTATATGATGATATGAAATACACCATCAAATACACTAATACATTATTAGCTATTGATGAAGCATTGGAGAATCAGCCAAGGCAGAGCGACAGAGTAACATTGCTAACGGAAGTTGGTAACATGCTATCAATTCAACGGTAGCCCCACATACACGCTCTACCATATAGCCATAGTACAGACCCTATTAGTAACAGCTCTATCATATATACATTATCACGCACTGATGTGAATAGATATGTATGGCTTATTCATTATCTATTCATTGATACATACTGATGTGCAAGCATGACACAGCTAGGCATAGTGTTTATATTTGCAATACATAATCAATTAAATCAACAAGTTATGATTCAGGGAGGGGACTAAAGCCGCGTATCTCAACACCTACGAGAACGCACGTTTAATGACGTACACGAAATATGGATTTTTAAATATAGGGGTATCTTATGCGATAAACTGCTTAAACATGCGAATATTGCCGATATACACGGAGATACAGGGAAGATATATGCTAACACGCAGAAAACTAGACCGCATTTACAGAATAGTAGCCCAACAGAGAAAACAAGTAATATACGAACGCCTACAGGCTTGTAGGAAGTGCGGTACTAATAAATTCTACGCAAATAACAACGCATGTATAAACTGTTCGGATATTAACAATGAAAAGCACAGGAAAAAATAATAATGTTTGATTACAAAACAATTGAAACACTAACTGATAAGATCGTAACAGTTGAAGAAGCAAAGAACCAATGCAGAGTATATGATGATTACGATCTTTTATATCTCGAATCACTTATTGAAGCTGCAACGGAAGTAACGGAAAAATACCTAAACCGTAATATTCTAACAAGCACCGTACAAATAGAAACAGACCGACCATTAATGAAATTACCACGTGGACTAGCAACGGGTGTTAATGAATTTAGCTATGAAAAAAGCATTATTGATGACGGTACGCGATATGTATTAGATCCTACGTATTGGAACTTCAATGAAATAACGGGAAGTGTAAACGTAACTAAAGACGGTAAGGATTTTTTAAGTACTGAATCACCTTTCAGGTATAGATTGGAATTCACAACCGGATGGAGTTCAGAAGAAGTACCGCAAGCCATTAAACACGCAATACTAATGCTAGTAAGTTCATTATACGAGAACAGAGAGTCAGCAGCAGTAGGTAGTGGTATTACGGTTGCTAACATACCAGTAAACCACGCATTTCTGTTAGATAAATACAAAGTACATAGAATTGGTTAACTATACAGTTATTTCGGTTTCTCATTAACAATACTAAGGTTCTTAATTGCGCGTCTAGTAATAGCATATAAGTTTATAGGTATTGATACATTCATCTAATAGGTTTAGTTATCTGTTAGATGTCCGAGACTATTTTTTGTAGTCGTTCAGGGTGTGACCTTTTTCACACATCTTTATAGAGGAAGTATTATGAATACATTCAACTATAAAAACCTTTGTAATACTGAAATAGACGCTCATGTATTACAAATGTCTTACTCTCATTAGACACTATTAATCTTGTACTTGTCCAAAAGTAAAGCGTCATTTATTGAATACATACGGACTACTAGAAATAGTAGGTACTCAATAAGCAAAGATAGTACATTCCTATTGCTAATTAGCAATAACTATATAACCCGAAATAGCATCCACTATTTCGGGTTTTTGCGTTCTGAAATACAAATAAATACAAGTACGGAATTAATAAAAGGTCATATGGATGTATGACTAATAAAAGTCCTAGTTAGTTCATGTGGACGCATGGAATAGCAACAAACCTAACTAACTAAGGAATATAAACAAATGGAAAGTAAAGATTTACTTTTGGCTATGGATAGCCGAATCGACGAATTAGAAAACCGCCTAGATAACACGGCAGTTTCAAATAAACAAAAGTTTCTACAGGCAGAACAAGACCTGACGAACGAAAAAACAAAAGACTTCAAGATCAAACAATGGGCTGAATCAGGCGAGCGTGATTACGCAATTTACACTAAAGGTTTAAGTTTCGAGAACAACCCAGCACTAGCGGAAGCGGAACTAAACACGGTTGTTATTGAACAGGCAATCGCTAACAACGCAGTACTAAACGCGTTAGGCAACCGAGCAACACAGAACCTTGATTATCGTCGCCCAGTTCTGACGGTTCGACCGGAAGCACTATTGACGGCTGAGAACACAACATTTGTACCAGTTGACGAAACAACAGCGCAAGACTACGCGACAATCGCGGGTCGATTCACGAAGATGTACGCATTCCCACGCCTAACCAATGAAGCGCTAGAACAATCTGACGTATCAGTACAGAGTGACGTACTACGCCTACTAGGTGAAGAGTTCGCACTAACAATGCAAGCGCAAGTGTTACACGGTGACGGTTCAGGCTCAGGAACTAAAGCATCACCTAACCAGTTACGTGGTATTACTAACGCGGCAATTGACCGTTCTAACGCATACGTGGAAGCACTTAAACCAGCGGCAACACGAAACCGTGAAACATTTGCGGCGGTTGCAAGTGGTGTAGCTGACGGTATCGGATCAACTAGTGATGCAGTGGAAGCAAACCTATATAAATTGATGTTGACTGTTCCCGAACGTTCGCAAGCAACATCACAGTTCATCATGCACCCAAACACGCTTGGTTTCTTAATGCAGACGTTAAAGGACACTGAGGGTCGATCACTAATCAACATGGATCTAGTGCGTGAAAATGACGTGTGGACACGCCGCATTTCACTGTATGGCGCAAACATCATTCTTAATGAAACCGTTGACGAGATCGGAGCAGGTAACGCACCAATCATATTTGGTGACTACGTGGCAGGATACGAGATTCTACGTCCACAGGGTGGAGCGGAACACATGATTGTTGATCCGTATACAATCCCTGACACGGTAGGTTTCTACATGGATGCGTTATTTGGTTCAACAGTAGTGGATCACGAGGCTATCGCCGTTCTTGTGTGTAAAGCATAGGGGCGCGTATGAAGTTTCAAGATCTAGTTAAGAAGAGTTTCGTATATGACTCTCTATTGTCTCAAGACCAACTAAGCGAGCAAATCACGGAAGCAGCATTTAACACTAGTGCGTTTCTAACTGAGTTCGGCAGAGTCCAAACAGACAACCCAACGTACCGAAATGCGTACGTAACACACCCAAGTATTGAAGACGCAACAGAAGACGGAGTGATCCCACCTTCAACAGTACAGACGTATTCAACAACCGCAAGTTCATTCAGTAAGGTATCACAGAAGATTCAATTTACTAGTGAAGTGCTAGATCAACCCAAGTTTGATATTCAAGGCAACACCAGCATGTTATCGGGTGCGGTACTGGCTAATAAAATTGCTGAACTGGCAATTACTGACATTACAGGTCGATTAGTACCAACGCCAACAACTTTGGAACAGGTTCGAGAATTGAAATCAGGTGTTATGAATGAGTGGGGTGCTGATTCAACGGCGATCTATGAGTTTATAGCGGGTGCGGTCAAGTACGTACCGGACGTGTACGACACAGGATCTAAGTTGTTCCTAAACAAGAATAACTTTATTGATTTTGCATCACTAACGCAAGACACCGCGCAAGGCAGTGATCAAGTGTGGATGATTCAAAATGGCTTGTTATTAGGTCGTTATGAAATCGTCATTTGTGACCAATTACCAGACGATACAATGTACTTCGGCAATATGCTTGCGAGTATGGACATTGTAAGTATGTCAGGTAATCAAACGGTTGACGGTGTAACAATCCCTGATCTATTGCAGGTTACAACAACCAACAAGTACGCATTTGTTGCTAAGGATACACAAGGTCTAGTTGCAATGACTAAAGGTGTTTAACAAGCCCAAAGCAGTCCTAACGGGCTGCTTTTTTTTATAAGGAAATATTATGCCATTCGAGACAATTAAAACGGACGTGCAAGGGCTTGAACACTTAAACAAAGCCCTTGATAACCTAACGGACGAACGCGGCACTAAGTGGAGAAAGCAAGCATTTCAACTAGCCGGACGTAAGGCAATGCGACCAGTATTAAATGACGCAAGACGACTAGCACCAAGAGGCAATACAGGTCTAACAAGTCAAAGCCTAACAACTAGAAGCAGATACCAGCCATTGAAAAGCAATTCACGCAAGTTTCAAAGGGAATACAGGATCTACACAACGCTTAATAGCGCATTCGGCACAAGAGCATACAAATCACCAAACAGAAAGAGCGCGTACCGTTACCCGTTCGCGTTAGAGGTTGGTGTACCACCTCAGACATACACCCAACATAGGAACGGTAAGCCTGTACAAGTAAACAGGAAAGCCCCACGCAAGCCGATAGCATTCCAAGCTAAAGCACTAGGACGAAACGCTAAGAAAGTGGTGAATATCTTCACGGGTTCACTACAACGTAACGTATCACTAGCTGTACAGAACGAATACAAGACATTACCGCAAGCATTGCGCGGTCAACGAAGAGGACGCAGATAAATGGCAGAACAATTAAGTAGTATTAACGTTGATCTAACCGCTAACAGTGCAAGTTTCGTCAAACAGTTCAAGGCGGCTAATGATGCATACGCCAGATTCACAAAGAACTTCCGGAAGAACAGCACTAACATTTCATATCAGTTACAGGATATTGCAGTACAGGCGCAAGCTGGTACAAACGCACTAACTATATTCAGCCAACAAGCACCGCAACTATTTCAAGGTTTCGGCGCTCAGGGTGCTGCATTTGGTGCGGTTGCCGCGTTTAGTGGTTTGTTATTGTCAGCATTCAGTACTGATCCATCTAGTGCGGCTAGTCAGGCGGAAGAACAACTAAGACGATTAAAGGAACAAACGATCGAGTTTACAGCCGTTCAACGTGCGGCGGCTCTATCACTATATGCAGGTGAGATAAGCAAGCAACAGACCGTTGTTGATGAACTAACGGAAAGTGTTGCTAAAGCACAGAAGCAAACTGAACTATTTGAAAGAGGTGGTTTGCGTGGAACAGGTTTGAACGAACGAGCGGCGATACAAGAGCAACTAATAAGAGACACTGAACTATTAGCGGCTGCACAATCTGATCTAACTCGTTTAGAAACTGAACGCTATGAAGTTTCTATCATTGGTTCACCCGCTTATATCAAACAGTTACGCGAAGAGGCGGAACAGAACAAGAAGAACTTTAATGACAAGTTAAACACGCAACAGGTTTATCAAGATCAGGTTGAAGCATTACAAGCTAGGGCAATGCAAGAGGGTTTAAGGCTTGCAGGTGTTCAAACTACGGATGAATTAGATCAGTTGGAGTATAAGCAAGCGCAAGAGCTATCACGAATAGAAACGCAATACAGCGACAAGCTAAAAGCGGAGGACGCTTACCAACAATTGATCACTAACGTTCAAGATAGACACTTACAGGAACGAATCAATAAGCAACGAGAAATTGATAATGAAATTGCTGAATCAGCTCAGGAAGCGTTTGAAAAGTCAGTACAGGCTTACACTGATATTGAAAATCAATTCGTGTCGAATCAACAAGCAATACTGGGGCAAGTGTCACAACTGTTATCTAATTTCAGTGATGAATCAGCACTAGCGGCGGGAGCAGTAGCAGGTATCCAAGTATACGCGGCACTATCTGAAAACGCACTTAACCTACAACGAGAGCTATCAGGTATTAACGCGGCGGTATATGCAGATCCAACGATTCCAACAGTTGCGGCGAAAGGTGCGGCAGCGGCTGCACTTACAGCAAAAGCAACGGCATTATCTAACGTTCGTGCGGGTTTAATCGTTGCTAACAATATTGCTGGTCAGTTTCACTCAGGGATGGAAAACGTACCTGATACGGGCAGTTACTTATTATCAGCGGGTGAACGTGTTGTGCAACCACCACAAAACGCGCAGTTGAAAGACTTCCTGAATGACTACGAAAGCGGAAAGGGACAACCAACGCAATACACTATCAACATGCCTTTGAATATGGGTAAGGCGTTAATTGATGATCAAGAGTTTTCAAACAAACTTATACAAATGAGAAATGTTGTCACGGCGGCAGTACGCAAGGTTGAACGTGAAAGACCTAACAGTAAGCGCAGGTAAGATAAGGCTTTGCAAGAAAGCAAACATAATGTACTGATTATTTGATGTTTTCACCGTTTACTTTGCATCTGAGATCTATGCTAACAAGATCGATTTGTTCTTACTCGCTAGCTTATGTTATTTGATCTAGATCAAGACGTGCTGGTTGATGTTTGAGTTTAATACGGATGAAATAAAAGCGGAAGCACAACATGTGGTGTTGTTTGTGTTGGGTATAGTCCTATATGTTGTGGTTGTGCAACAGCATAACATTAAGGAACTACCAACGGAGAAATTTGTTGTCAAAAGGTGCATGTGACCATTTCGTCAAGCAAGAGAAGACTGTAAAGTAAGATTATGGTTGTGATGGAGAGTACAAATAAATTCGTGATTTTATTGCGCTATTGACTATCCAACAGCTAGTTATAACCCTTTGTATCAATTGTTCGACGCATATCACTATTGTTTTAATTAGGTTCATTTAATCAATAGGTTATGGATTACCCGTTTAAGGTTTAGATACATTTTAAGCTATAGAAATAACGGTTAAGCGTTATTGTATAGATTAGCGACTAAGAGGGTAGATAGATTGACTTGAAAGGTTACTGGTATAATAAGGACTTGAACGCAAATAGGTGATTAAAGGGGAGAGCTATCGACTACATAACGCAAAGTCATTTACCTAACAAAGCCAACAAATACCAAGGAGGTATTTTATAAACGTATCTATCGACAACACCGTTATAGAATCGGCAACATGGTTCACTGTTGCTTTAGTGTTCTTAGTAATCGCTTTAACATTCTTCGCTGTTAAAGCAATTCCACATCTTTGCCAATTTATAAAAGTATGGAGAGCAAAGTAATACGTACAGTAAACCTCTTTTATCGTTTGGTAGCGGATAAGAGGTTTACCACGCTTGTATGCGTTAATATAACTGTATGCTAACTATGTTTGCATTACCACCACTTAATTTGATGGTTGGTTAAATAAATATGTTGACGTGACGGTCATCACGAATTTTTTGAAAGATATTTGTATGTATTTTCAACAAAGCGCACCGGTTGGACTCTAGTTGACTGGCAATAGATGGTGAATGCCTATCCTTTATTTGTGGCACGTGCATAATGTTAGGATAATATTTTGAAATGGATAAATTTATGTCTTACAATGAATTTTGGCACAATAAATGGGCCTCTAATCAAATTGGTTTTCACCTTGATGATGTTAACCCGCTGCTTATCCAATACTGGCCAATGACCAATCCAAGCTCAAGCGATAGTGTCTTTGTTCCTTTGTGTGGTAAGTCTGAAGATTTGGTTTGGCTTGCGACAAAGCATCAGGATGTACAGGGGGTAGAGCTTAGCAATATTGCCGTTAGAGCTTTTTTCGCCGAGCATTTTTATACACCGATGGTAATGCCTGTTGGAGGGCAACATGAACTGTTTCAGTTTGATGAGCTGTCCATTTATATCGGTGATTACTTTACGGCGCCAATCAAACC
Organism: Vibrio sp. N418; assembly: GCF_000222565.1. Lineage (NCBI taxonomy): Bacteria > Pseudomonadati > Pseudomonadota > Gammaproteobacteria > Vibrionales > Vibrionaceae > Vibrio > Vibrio sp. N418. The sequence continues at coordinate 56,455 of NZ_AFWD01000072.1, read as the reverse complement.
GGTTGATATCATTTATGATCGTGCGGCATTAATTGCATTGCCTGAAACGATGAGAGATGAATACGTCGCTTGTTTGAAAACACGTTTGAAGTCAGGTGGCCGTATTTTGTTGGTGAGCCTTGATTACCCGCAAGAAGAAATGGCGGGTCCTCCGTTCTCAGTACCGGAGCAAGAAGTGCTGCGTCATTTTAGTGAATTTAAAGTCACTAAGCTGTATCGCGATGAAGCCGATGAGAATCACCCTAAAAGAGCTCAAAAAGGCTTGTCTCGTTTTGCTGAGGAAGTTTATTTAATCGAGAGTTGATTTCGGGTTGGATTAAAATGAATAACGCTTGCCACTCGGCAAGCGTTTTTTTGTTTAGACCGTGGGTGGGTGATGAATTAGTAGATCACCTTAACTTTACTGGCTGCCTCAACCGCATCTTCGATCGCTTGCTCGATACTATCACGACGCGTAATCGTAACACCTAAACGGCGGCGGCCATCGATATCAGGCTTACCAAACAGGCGCAGTTGCGTTTGTGGGGCAGAAAGTGCATCAGCCATGCCTTCAAAACGAAGGTTGTTTGAGGTACCTTGACCAAGGATAACCGCAGAAGCCGCTGGGCCTAATTGAGCGATGGTTGAAATCGGCATACCTGTAAAGGCGCGTACATGTAGGGCAAATTCAGACATTTCTTGCGACATCAATGTGACTAAGCCTGTATCGTGCGGGCGAGGGGAGACTTCATTAAAGATCACCGTATCGCCTTTGATAAACAGCTCAACACCAAAAATACCGTATCCGCCTAAAGCATCGACGACTTTACCTGCTGCATGCTGCGCTGCTTTTAATGCCGCAATCGACATCAATTGTGGTTGCCAGGATTCACGGTAATCGCCATCTTCTTGGCGATGACCTATCGGTGCACAAAAATGAATGCCATCAACAGCGCGAACCGTTAAAAGGGTGATTTCATAGTCAAAGTCGATAAAGCCTTCCACGATGACACGGCCAGCACCAGTGCGGCCACCTTCTTGGGCGTAATGCCAAGCGGTTTCAACATCTGCGACCGTTTTTATGACACTCTGGCCTTTGCCAGATGAACTCATTACGGGTTTGCAGACACATGGAATCCCAACTGCTTCAATTGCCGCCACGAAATCATCATAGTTATCAGCAAAACGATAAGGAGATGTGGTCAGTTGTAGCTCTTCAGCGGCAAGACGACGAATGCCTTCGCGGTTCATGGTCAGCTTGGTTGCCTTCGCCGTCGGTACCACGTTAAGACCTTGCGCTTCCAGTTCAACCAGCTTGTCAGTCGCAATAGCTTCAATTTCTGGAACGACATAAGCAGGTTGTTCTTTGGCAATAATCTCAGCCAGCGCGTCTCCATCCAGCATATCCAGCACATAACTACGATGAGCTACCTGCATCGCAGGGGCATTAGGGTAGCGATCACAGGCGATCACTTCTAATCCTAAACGGTGACATTCGATAGCGACTTCTTTACCTAGTTCACCAGAACCAAGCAGAAGAACACGGGTAGAGTTTTCACAAGTAGCGGTGCCAAACATACATAACCTTTCATCTAAAGATATCGAGAACTGGCACGAATCATACTGGATTAAACACAAAAAGCAACGTTTGCTTTTTGTTGGTTGCACGGCTAATTACTTGTAAAACAAGACATGAAGCACAGTTTTATGAGTAGGGTATTTTTGAATGAATATTCATTGATCTAAAGCTACGTTTCGCTGCAAAAACAAGCGGATGATACGGGTTCACTATTAAAATCTCAGGAAGAGTTGTGACGTTATGCGTTCTTATTTTAAATATATAATCCCAGTGGTGATCCCACTGCTGATTCTTTTAATGCCGTTAAGTGCGTTCCCGTTTGAAGGGATTACTATTCTCCAGCAGCGCGTGATTGCCATTTTCTTACTCGCTGCTTTGTGTTGGGTACTGGAACCCATTCCAATCTATGCCACGTCAGTGCTGATTATTGTGCTTGAGTTATTGATGCTATCGGATAAAGGTTTGATCTTTTTCCGTCTTGCTCAAGACGAACCCCAGTTTGGTGAGCTGCTTAAATACAATGAAATAATGGCCACCTTTGCCAGCCCAATTATCATGCTATTTTTGGGTGGTTTTTTCCTTGCAATGGCCGCGACCAAATATCGTCTAGATGTCAACTTAGCACGTGTTCTTCTCAAACCATTTGGGCGTGACCCAAAATACGTCATGCTGGGTTTGATGCTCATCACCGCCATTTTCTCGATGTTTATGTCTAACACGGCAACGACGGCAATGATGCTCTCTATCTTAACGCCGGTGATTGCGGTTTTCGGTCCTAAAGATCCAGGAAGAGTCGCATTTGCATTATGTATTCCAGTTGCTGCAAACATTGGTGGTATCGGTACGCCAATCGGCACGCCACCCAATGCGATTGCGTTAAAATACTTGGTCGGAGAGAACTACATTTCGTTCGGTGAATGGATGGCCTTTGGTGTGCCATTTGTCATCGTGATGATGGCGCTGGCTTGGTTCCTGATTAATCATCTTTACAGTGCGGAACAAAAGACGATTGATCTTGATATTAAAGGTAAATTCCTAAAAACGCCGAAAGCAATCGTGGTTTACATAACCTTCGGCCTAACGATTTTGTTGTGGCTGATGGGTTCAAGTCATGGCATGAACTCTTATACAGTGGCGCTAATTCCAGTCGCGGTGTTCTCATTGACGGGCATTATTAATAAAGAAGATTTGAAAAAAATATCGTGGGATGTGTTGTGGCTTGTTTCAGGCGGTATCGCTTTGGGCCTTGCGCTTGATAAAACCGGTCTTGCCCATGAAGTGGTGCATAGCATCCCATTCGATGAATACTCGCCATATGTCGTGCTATTTGGTGCAGCCTTCTTGTGTTTGTTGATGGCAAACTTTATGTCCCACACTGCAACAGCCAACTTGCTGATGCCGATCATGGCAGCACTTGGTGCTTCAATGACCTCTTTGGCGCCACTTGGTGGCGAAGTGACTCTCATTCTTGTGGTGACTTTCGCCGCATCATTAGGGATGTCGTTGCCAATCAGTACACCACCAAATGCTTTGGCTCATGCCACAGGTAATGTACAAAGTAATCAAATGGCACGTGTTGGCGTCGTATTGGGCGTCGTTGGCGTCGCATTGAGTTTTGTGTTGGTTTGGGTGCTTCACTTTGTCGGTCATATTGGCTAAGTGATGTATCAAGCAGATTTAAAGACTCTCATTGAACGCTATTTTAGCCAGCCAGAGCGTATCGTGTTGGTGGAAGCTGGGTGCACCCTGATTGAGCAAGACGGAACCAATGAACGTCTTTTCTATGTGTTAAATGGTGAGTTAGGCGGCTACTTTAGCGAAAATGGTGAAGATCTCACTCAAGTGTTTTCTGCCGGACAGGGCGCTTTTATTGGTGTGCACAGTTTTTTCTCTGGTACGTGGACGGCCTCTTCAACGGTAATCGCGAAAAGTGATGTTGAACTGGCATGGATTGATCGAAATACCCAAGCGGTAGAAGAGGAGAACTATGGACCTTTGACTGCTCAATTCACGCCAGTGATTGTCAATGAGTTATCGAGAAGGCAGCGAAGAGTGACACAAGAAGCATTGGCGAAAGAGAAGGCTTTGCAAAAGCTCAATTTGGCTGAGCAGATGACCACTCTAGGTCAATTAGCCGCAGGAATTGCTCATGAGCTAAATAATGCAATTGGTGTGGTGAGCAGCAAATCAGAGCGGCTAGAAAGTGTCATCATGTCGCTATTAGAAGAGGTTCACCCCGAAGCAAGTCAGTTCTTTGATTACGGCTTAATGCACGGGCAAAAAGTCTCGTCAAGTGAAGCGCGCAGTCGCGGCAAGCAGCTTGAACAACGCTATGGCTTGGACAAGCCTATAGCGAAAGAACTAGCGCGTGCGCTGCCGAATGAGTCGATTTCATCGCATTGGTTAAAGAACCCTCATGAAGCGATAAAATACTGGCAAATGGGGCGTGATCTGCATGATTTACGCATTGCTTCGAAGCATACGGTTGGCATTGTAAAGTCGGTGAAGCAGTTAGGTAGAGCCGATGTTGAAACCGTTGAAGAGATCGATATAAACGAAAGCATTAACCGCGCAGTTTCATTATTGCAAAGTGATCTTCGTCGTGTCGCTGTACGTATTCGGCCAGCCACATTGCCACTATTTGTTGGTTCGCAAACGGAGTTGGTTCAAGTGTGGGTAAACATTATTAAAAATGCCTGTGATGCAATGCTTGATGTTGATGAACCGGAAATAGAGATCCAAACAAGACACAGTAAAAATCGAATCTTAATCACCATTGCCAATAATGGCCCTGAAATAGATTCATCAACAAGACGCAAAATATTTGACCCAAACTTTACCACCAAGAAGGGCGGTTTATCGTTTGGTTTAGGGTTAGGGTTATCCATTGTGAGAAGAATTATTTCAGGCTACGGCGGAAGCATTGCGGTCAAGAGTGATGCAGACCTAACGATATTCAGAATTAAATTACCGATTGAGGATTAATATGGACAAGCTTAATGTGATTTGTGTTGATGACCAACGTGAGGTTCTTAGTGCCGTATTGCAAGATCTTGAGCCATTAACTGCTTGGTTAAATATCGAAGATTGTGAATCTGCTGACGAAGTGTTGCAGCTTATGGATGATCTCGACGCTGAAGGTGAGTACATTGCGCTGATTGTCTCTGATCATGTCATGCCGGGAAAAACCGGGGTTGAACTACTTTCCGAAGTGCAGCGGGACCGTCGTTTTGCTCATACTAAAAAGATATTGCTGACCGGGCAAGCGACGCATACCGATACTATCAATGCCATTAATGCGGCGGGTATCAACCAGTATTTTGAAAAGCCATGGCAAGCAAATGTATTGGTTGATGCGATTAAACGTTTGGTAACTGAGTATATTTTCGACGTTGGTCTAGATTATACCGAATTGCATAGTCATCTTGATCAGCAAGTGGTGTTGGAACGATTAAGATAATAATGTGATATCGTTAAATATTTTAACTTTGAAATATAAATTATGCGTTTTTAGACGAGAGTAGAAACCAAGGGCTGAAGTAAGTCCTTGGTTTTATTGCGGGAATTAGAATAATTTGCGATGCACTTTCAATAATCTGCGCAACACATTCTGTTGTTTTTGCGATATTTGCACAGAAAAGAACCAAACGGACAATAAATTAAGGCAATGTCTGCGCGAGCGTAATATAATTCTCGCCGACTTATAATAATGATTTGAAGAATATTGTCTTAATGAAATACGATCCTAATAAATCAATTAAAATTTCAATAGACACCTTATCTATTGGCATGTTTGTAACAGCAATAGAGCACAGTAAGCGCGTTAATTTAGCCAATGCTGGACGTGTCGCAAGCGATAAGGCGATCGATCAATTAAGACAGAGTAACGTGAAGTTTGCTTGGGTTGACCGCGAGTTATCCGCTGATGGGTGCGAGTTCAAGCCAGTAGACGTTTCAGCCTCCAATCCAATCCCAAATCAAACCGTCTCTCCTGTATCAACGGCACCAAAAAGAAGTAGTCGATTTTCTCAGCAGCAGCGCGCCTCAAAAATTATTCGTGAAGCGAAAGGGCTTGCCCATAAGCTGATTAATCAAACTTTTGAAGGTAAAGTGATTGATGTTGCTGACATCGATAACTGGGCAGATGACCTGATTGAATCGGTGCTAACCGATTCGGATGCCTTGCAGTGTGTTTCTGCCTTACGTAACAAAGACAAATATCTGCTTGAGCACTCGGTTAATGTAGCCTGCTTATTAGTCAGTTTCGGTCAGCATTTGAAGCTGCCCAAAGAGACGCTAAAGCACATGGCGATCGGCGGTATTATCCATGATGTTGGTAAAATAAAAGTAGACGATGAAGTGCTGCATAAACCAGCTCGCTTGACGCCTGAAGAGTTTGAGCACATGAAATTACATCAGGTTTACGCTAAGCAAATTATTACTAACGTTAAAGGACTGAGTGATATTTCTCGCGATGTTTGTTTGATGCACCATGAAAAGTTAGATGGTAAAGGTTATCCTTCAGGTCTTGCTGGTGAGCAAATTCCAATACATGGTCGTATGAGTTGTATTGTCGATATATACGATGCACTCACATCAGATCGTTGTTATAAAAAGGGCATGAGTTCGGCTGAAGCATTTAAAATTTTGCTGAGTTTAACGCCCCATCATCTTGATAAAGAATTGGTGTATAAGTTTATCAACTGTATCGGTGTTTATCCGGTGGGGTCAATTGTTGAGTTGAGTGACGGTCGTGTTGGGATTGTATGGAGCTCAAACTCAGATGAACCGTTAAAACCCGAAGTAAAATGTTTCTATTCACGCAAGTATAAGCGCTATGTTGATGTGGCTTACATCGATCTGAAGCATGCACCGATTAAAATTGAACGTGCGATTGCGCCGCATAATTTAGAAGTCGATGCGACTCCCTTCTTTGATCTGTAGCATCACGCATTGCCCTAGATATAAAACGGTTGATACAGAAAAGGCGCATAGAGCGCCTTTTTGTTCTTTATTTTCGAGGACGAATCGTCCGGCAAACAGTGTTTATACGGCTAGGTAAGCCAGTGGGATATCCGGATCAACCGCATCCAATGTTGCCTGGGTATAGGCAAGGTGGCTGATGCTACCGTCAACCAATTCAGCTAATGCTGCCGATTCAATATCCGCTAGTTGCTGTTTGTCTAAAAGTAATTGAACCATCGCGACTTGCAGTGGTGGAAGGCTAGGGTTAAATGCAGCATTTTCAGCATAAGCACCGATATATTCCTTACCATCTTTCATCCGCAGTGCCACACCACTTAGATTTTGGCTGTATGGAGCATGACTACGATTTAGTGCTGCAAGTGCTTTAACAACTAAAGGATCGTTTTCATCACTCTGTTTGCCGTGATCGACTGTGGTCATCAGGCCTGATTCAATTCCCAAATCACTTGGGCCAAAAGATTCTGGCAGGTATTCTTGTAAGGTTTTTTCGTCACGTTGTGGTAATTGCACCAGCAACGATTGAGCCGTGCTTAGTTCGTTCATAAACTGTCGGCAGTGGCCACAAGGGCTAAAGTTGATGGTGATATCGGAAATGCCTTGTTCGCCTTTCATCCATGCGTGGCTAATAGCAGATTGCTCTGCATGAACGGCTTGATTTAGTTGAGTGCCGAGAATTTCCATGTTTGCGCCGAAGTACAACTTACCTGATAGTCCACGGGCAATTGCACCAACGTAAAAGTTAGAGATAGGCGCGTAAGAGTAGGCCGCCGCAAAAGGAAGCAGGGCAACACGTAACTCAGCGTCTTCTAATCCTGATAGTTCGAGTAGTTTATCAAATTGCTCACAGCTTAATGTAGCGTCATAGTTGTCCGCTAGTAGGATAGGTGCGAGATATTCGGCAACGTTCGATGGAATATCAGCCAGCGCTTGTTCGATACGGCTTCTCATAGTGAATCCTTGTTAGATCAGTCATTCGCTCTTAGTTAATTCAGCTAAGGCGTTGGCTACCCATTTTATGATCGAAAAGAGATATTTCCGAGATTTAAATCACATTAATTGATGCAACAGAATTTAACGTTTCACAATTAGAGTGAGGTCACACTATGCGACCTCATTAATGGGGGCGAACGTTGGATTAACCGTGCAGCCAAACCGCGAAAGCAAAGAACATGGGCGCTAAAACTGAGGTTAAAACGCCGCACAACACCAACGCAAGTGAACTAAACGCAGCATCTTCACCGTCTTTTTCAGCGCAAGTAGCGGTCCCAAGCGCATGGGAAACCGTTCCCATGGTTAAGCCTTTAGCAATAGGGTGGGTAATGTTAAGTAAGTTATAAATTGGATAGGCGAGAATGGCGCCAAACAAGCCAACAATCAGCACTAATATTGCAGCAATTGCTGGTTCTCCGCCCAAATTACGCGAGACTTCCATTGCGATGGGTGTGGTTACAGATTTACCCAATAGGCTAGCAATCAGCGACATGTCTGCTTGCATGTAGACTGCGATAACACTGGCAGTAAACATCGACATCACGGAGCCTACACCACATGCCAACATGATGATGCGCCAATTCGCACGGATTTGTGGCAACTGTTCGTAAAGCGGGTAGGCTAATGCCACAACGGCAGGTTGCAGTAAAAAACTGATCCATTGATTGTCGGCATAATAAGTTTCAAATGGAATTTTGCAAAATATTAATAGCGGGATCAAAATAGCAATACAGATCAGCAAGGGATTCATCAAGGGTGTATTGCATTTGCGGCTTAGCCAACGGGCGAAGAAAAACACCACGACAGTAACAATCAACCACATTATTTATTCCCCTTCTTAAGTAAGCGATCAAGAAAGAGCCCGAGAGTCACCAGAACGATCAGCGTACCACCAACAGCACTGGCCAAAATTGGCAGCGCGTTATGAATTAGGGTGTCGAAGTGTTCCATTAAGCCAACACTGATAGGAACAAACAGCAAAATCATGTAACGGATAAACAAGTTAGCACTCGGCTTAACCCAATCCGATGAGACAAGCCCACTAGCCATTAAAGCAAAAAGGAGCAGCATACCAATGATGCTACCTGGTATTGATGTACCAACCAGTTGTTGAATATTGGTGCCCGCAAGTAAGCAGAGGAAGATTAACCCCATGGATACTGCGTATTTTAAAAACGTTTTAGCCATATTTTTAGCCGTAAGCGAAGAGCGGTGGTGAAGAGCTTGCCGGTTACGAAACAAGCTTCTCTACGTATTGATACACAGATTTTAATAGAGTGATTTTCTTTGTATCACTTTCATGTTCGTGAACTAAGTTTTCAAAATTTAGCATGTACTCGTCCATGCGACTTTGGAAGTAGTCCTGGCAATGGCTATTCCAACGAAGCTGTTCTTGCTCGGTGAGTGTCCATGGGAAGTTACGCGCACGATAACGGAACAATAGCGGTTCGATACGCGCATCGCTGAAGGTGATATCAAGCGCCGCTAAGTGCTCAGGTTCGGTTTGACGAACAATGTCCATCGCAGCGCGATCCGCGGGTGAAAAGAATCCATCATAGAGTTGAGTATCAACGTCAGCGCTCTTTTCATATTCACGTTCAACAGCGAACAAGCCAATCAATTTTTCTCGGATCTCTGGGTGTTGACGGATCACTTGTAAGTTTTGTAAGCACTGTTCACGATCGATGCCAATCTTGTCGGCATTTTCTGCCGTCAGTGTTTTCGCAGGGGCAAGAATCGGACATTTGTTCAAATGCACCAGCTTTACAGGAACGGGCAACTCATCAGGAGCCAAATCACTGTGTTTGGTATATAGGCGCTCTTTCAACGCATCCCCATCCAGATCGAACAATACTTGTGGGTCTTTGGCGAGATCAACCACGATAACTGCATTTTTATTGGTTGGGTGCCAAGCAACAGGCACAATCCAGCTGGTATAGTTGCATTCACGGCCAAGCATTCCCGAGACATGCATCAGCGGGGTCATATTGACGATATCGACCAATTCGTTGAGCTTGCGCTTGTGACGCATGGTAAGGAAGTAATCAAACAGTTTTGGTTGTGCGGCTTTGATTTTTTTTGCCAGTTCGATCGTGGCAATAACATCGGCCATCGCATCGTGCGCATTGGCGTGTTCAATACCATTCGCCACAGAAAGGTGCTCAAGTTTGAAGCTAATATAGCCTTCGTCGTTTTCTGGCCATTCAATACCTTCAGGGCGTAAAGCATGGCAAGCACGCATCACATCGAGTAAGTCCCAACGCGAGTTACCGTTTTGCCAGCTCCACGCATAAGGGTCAAAGAAATTGCGGTAACAAGTATAGCGCGTTACTTCGTCATCAAAACGAATACTATTGTAACCAAGGCTAATCGTGTTTGGCGTTGCCAATTGTTCATGAATTTGGCGGATAAATTCAGGCTCGATCAGGCCTTTACTTGCAGCCAGTTGAGGAGAAATGCCAGTGATCAGCGCCGCTTCGACTCCTGGCAAATAGTCTGAGGGAGGTTGGCAATAGATGACAAGAGGTTCGCCAATAATATTGAAGTCCATGTCCGTGCGCACACCCGCAAATTGGCTTGGGCGATCTTTGGCTGGGCTGGTTCCCCACGTTTCATAATCGAAGAAGAAAAACGTCGGTTGGTGCTCTTGTTGCATGCTATCTACCATGGTTTAAAGGCTTTTTTACTATTAGACCACTGAGTGGTGCGCTTAGCAATCAAGTCGCGAGAGTTCGGCTACTTTGTGCGCCTTTTTAAGCGTAGCAGTCTGCATGCTCAGCTTCTTGTTATGTTAATGAATAACAACGCAAGGAAGCGTTATTCAAGACGGGTCGAAGGGAAAAGCCACTAACCCCATCAGGGGTAGTGGCAAATGATCACGCTTGAAGCGCTATGGTGGCTTCTATCTCAATATGCAGATCAGAATCAAACAGGTGTGACACTTCGACCAGCGAACAAGCTGGCAAATAGCCTTGGTAAAAATCGGAAAGAATTTCACGAATATGGGGCAGTTTGCTGATATCACGCACGAATACGGTGAGCTTAATTAGATCACTGCGAGAGCGTTTTTCTTGCTCTAAAATGGCGCCAAGTTGCGCTAACACTGCTTTGCTTTGTTCAATCAAATTTGCCTTTTGATCGGGAGTGCCAAAGGCGGTCAAACCCGAAACATACAGCGTATCATTGTGCTTTGTCGCGTGAACGTAGGGTCCAGCTGCACTTGGCAAGCACTCATAATTAATCCTTTGTACCACTTTATTTCCTTACCTTAGAAAGTTGCCTTACACGTGTGATGATAACGGTCAATGTTCGTGTGAATTCAGCACGTGAAAGAAGCAACAAAAGCCAAATATGCGCTTGATTGTGTCATAGGTGAGATTAAATAAATTTGAGAGCCGTCATGATAACGCAATGAAAAATAGCGATTTTCATGCCAAGTTGGCGCAAAGATACCGTTGGCGTGTTGAAAATAATTTCAGATGTGACTCTCAAAGGCACGCGTTATTGTCAACTTATATGCATTTACCAATATGATGGCGGTAGTCGATTTATAAGGATCTATCATGCAACAGTTTAGCGGCATATTTACAATGTTGATGTTGTCTTTTGTCATCCTATCGGGTGACGCAGCAGCAAGAGAGTTCAATAAAAGTAAGTTAGACGATTACCTTTCCTCACTGAATGATGCAAATAAGGTGATGCTCAGCATCGAAATTACGGAGAAAGGTGCAGTAACGTATCGTAATCAAACTGGTTACGTTGATATTAAGAAGCGTTTTTTCACACCAGATGAATACATTCCCGCGAGTCCAAATACACGTTATAAAATCGCCTCAATAACCAAAACTTTTACCGCGACACTCATCTTTCAACTGATCGAGCAGGGAAAACTGCAACTATCAACGCCTTTATCGCAGTTCTATCCTCAAGTACCTAATGCTGAAAACATTACTGTAGATGACTTGCTCTCTCATCACAGCGGAATCGTCAATTTTCTTGATCAGGAAGCGTTTTATAGCAATATCAAAAGTGATTATACGCTTGCTGGATTGGTTGAGTTAATTGCCAGCTATCCGGCCCGTCCTTACGCGATGAGAGATTTTCGCTATTCCAATTCAAATTACATTTTGCTGACGGGGATTATTGAACAGGTAACAGGCAACACATACGAACACGCGCTATACCAGCAGATTATCGACCCACTTGATTTAAGTGATACTCAGTATTGCTCAGGAGCGAAAGGGTGTGAAGGCTATGCACAATCGTATATTCACTACCAACAAGGCATTGTGACTGCAGATGAATGGCCGAAAACAACCTTTATGGGGACCGGTGGGATGATATCGACACCGACAGACCTCAATCGATTTAATCACGCTCTGTATCAAGGTGAGCTAATTTCTGAAGCGTCACTTAAATACATGAAAGGGGAGATGGATTATCGCGGTAAAGGTTTAGAAGAGATCTATTTCCATTCCCGAACACTTGTTGGGCACGGTGGTTTGCTCGAAGGTTTTAGGACATTGCTTGCTTATCTTGAAGACGACGCGTTGAGTATCGCCATTGCGTGTAATTTGAATGACATGGAATTGAGGATCCTACTGATTGAGATACTTGATATCTACTATGAATCAGAGTGAATTTTGCAGCGAACGTGTTTAACCGATGCGGAATAAACCGCATCGGAGTGGGGACGAGTTCTGATTTACGTCGCTACTTGTACTTGTTAAGCAGTTGTCGCATCGCGACACTATCAATAATCTCAATAGAACGAGCCTGCTGACTGAACGAGGCGTACAACATTGCTCGGGCAACCAATTCGGCTTTGATGGGAATGAGACGAGCCAAGCGACCAATCATAACGGGACGGAAGATTTTTAAGATGCCTTGCAATAAGGTTTCATCCCACCTTGGTGTATCGCGTAATCCGACTAAAGGGCCGGGCTGAACAAAAGTCAGGTTTTCAAAGCCAAGATTCTCAAGCGCCAGTTCCATCTTACCTTTGCAGCGCAGATAGTGAGAAGAGGAGCGTGGATTCGCACCATAACTTGATACCACGGTGAGATTCTTTACCCCGAGTAGAGCCATGTTTTTAGCCACATCGCAAACAAGATGATAATCGACCGCTTCCAAGGCCGATTTTGAACCTGCTTGTTTACGAGTTGTGCCCAGACAAATATAGCCTTTTTCCGGTGCGGGCTTGCTGTCATCCCAATCGATGACACGCAATTGCGGATCACGCAGTTCTTGCAGTTTAGGGTGATTAAACGCCAGTCCCTTTCGAGTGAGCGCGTAGATATGATCGATCGCTCGCTCTTCGAGCATCAGCTTGAGTAGTTCGGTACCAATCAAACCAGTGGCACCGGCGATGATCACGATCTGTTGCTTAGCCATTATCGAAGCTCCAATTCTCTGTTTGGTTAAGAATCGGTCATCTGGCTCAATAAGTCTATGAGGTTGCGCAAAAAGCCAATCTTTCGATTGGCTTTAACTTTAGTTTACTCTTTGTTAATGCAGGGCTTATTTACGTCAATGATAGCGGCACACTGCGTTTTTTGTTCTGCTTTGGCTTGGCAGGTTTAGGTTTGTTGCGGTTTTGATTGGCAAACATATTCGTTTCCTCGCTTCACAGTACATCTCATCACGTGAGCGTTTTTAAAAAGAACGTTATCGGCTAAAAGTTCGTTGCTCAGCGCGATGCGAGTTTCACAATCAACTCAATAGAACATGCTTAAATCAAGCCAATAAACTTAATGAATAAAAACAGTAAGATAGGGGTGTTAGCGCCGTCATTTCTCATTTTGATTCTTAAAATAGATAGATGGGATGGTAAAAATCGAAAGTCGACACCACGACCTTCAATAATTTTGCCGCTCTATTTTGATGGTTCGTGATTTTGTTGGTACTAGAAAGCGGCGAAAAAATGGATTATGAAGGCGACAATACGAATAATCACGCCAAAATGGTGATAACGGATTGATTTGTGGCTGGAACTGATAGGATTCGCTAGAAAATACAGTGATACAAGGAGTACACTGATTTAAGTAACGTATTTTAAATACGTAATAGATAATTCTATTAGTAACAGGGACGTCTATGAATATTGATATGAGTGCGCTTGCACCATCGCAAGTGTACCATCTGTTGACTCAAACGATCATTCCACGTCCAGTGGCGTGGGTACTGACTGAATCAGACAGTGAAAATTATAATTTGGCGCCATTCTCTTATTTTACCGCTATTTCCAGCCAGCCACCGTTATTGATGTTTTCGGTTGGCAATAAGCCTGATGGTGAAATGAAAGATACAGTTCGCAACGTACTAGAGACCGGTAAAATGGTCATTCATATTGCTAGTATTGACCTTGCCGAGGCTGTCACGCTAAGTGCAGCGACATTGCCACATGGCGAATCCGAAGTAGAAGCCGGTCGAATTGAATTGTGTGAGATGGAAGATTTTGAACTCCCTCGCGTAAAAGATTGCTCAATTGCCTTCGGCTGCAAACTTTATGAAATAAAAGAAGTTGGCGATTCTCCTCAGCATTTGGTTTTTGCCGAGATTGAGCAAGTGTTCGTTGATTCTCAAATTATTGCTCAGCGAGAGGACCGTTTAGAAATTGACGCGATGAGCGTAAATCCGCTTTGCCGTCTTGGTGGTACAAATTACGCGATGTTAGAAAAAACATTCTCCATAGCCAGACCGAATTAAGTAGTAGCGAATCATGTTAGATAAATCTCATTCAGATGCCATTTGGCAGAAAATTAACAATAAAACCAAACCTTTGGGTTCATTAGGCAAGTTAGAACAGGTAGCCCATAAGTTGGCTATGATTCAAGGACAGGGTAAGGGTGACGTTGTCACTAAGATAAAAATCAAGAAACCGACTGTCATCGTATTTGCTGGCGATCATGGGATTGCTCGTGAGGGCGTGAGTATTGCGCCACAGGAAGTGACTCAACAAATGGTGAAGAACTTCTTGGCGGGTGGTGCGGCGGTCAACTGTTTTTGTCGCACCAATGACGTTGACTTGCTAGTGGTTGATGCGGGTATGGTTGAGCCAATTAAAACTGACTCGTCATTGTTGGTTGAGCAGCGTTTAGGCACTTCTACTGAAAACTTTGCTCATAAACCAGCGATGACCAAAGAGCAGGTTGAACAGGGCTTAGCGTTTGGTGACAAAATCGTTAAACAAGTGGTCGATTCTGGCTCCAATCTAATTATGTTTGGAGAAATGGGGATCGGTAATACCAGCAGTGCCGCGGCTATCTTAGCGGCGTTGTCACGCCGTAGTGTTGAGAAGTGTGTGGGCTTAGGCACGGGAATAAACGACCAACAGTTGCGTAAAAAGCGCCAATTTGTCCAATTGGGTGTGAACCGATGCCGTGGTCAAAACGTTCAAGAGATTTTGCGCCAAGTCGGTGGTTTTGAAATCGCACAAATGGTCGGCGCATTCTTGGCGGCAGAAAAATACAACACCCCTGTGATTGTTGATGGTTTTATCGCCACAGCGGCGGCTTATGTGGCTGCTAAGATAAATCCAGCATGTCGTGAGTACATGATTTTTGCTCATCAATCTCATGAGTCAGGACATAAATTTATGTTGCAAGAACTTGCAGCAACCCCATTGTTTGACCTTGCTTTGCGTTTAGGTGAGGGAACAGGTGCCGTATTGGCCGTACCTCTAATTCGCTCTGCTGCTGAGTTTTACAACCACATGGCCAGTTTTGACCAAGCTGGAGTCGAGATGTAATGCGTAAAGCGGCGCAATACCAACTCCAGCTATTTTGGCTGGCGTTGGGGTTCTTTTCTCGTTTACCTATCCCAAGTGATACCCCTTATTCAGAACAACGAATGAATCAAGCTGGACGCTATTTTGGCTTGGTGGGCGTGTTACTTGGTGCGATCTGCGGTCTGACATTCCTATTCTGTACTTTTCTTTTTCCAACTAGTGTGGCCGTCTTGCTGACGATGGCGATAAGCCTATTGCTGACAGGTGCTTTCCATGAAGATGGCTTAACCGATATGGCGGATGGCATTGGCGGGGGGATGACTTTAGAGCGTCGGCTCTCCATCATGAAAGACAGTCGTATTGGAACATACGGTGCAGCAACGCTGGTTATGGCGCTGCTAGCCAAGTTCGTATTATTGAATGAACTTGCCTTAGTCAGTCAATTAGTCGTGGTTATTATTGTCGTTTATACGCTTAGTCGCTGTGTGGCCGCATCGCTGATTTATGATATGCCTTACGTTGCCGATCTCGATAGCAGCAAAAGTAAACCGTTAGCAAATAGACAAAGTAAAGCGGACTTAGCGATTTTGATCGCCACCGGCGTATTGAGTAGCTTGTTGTTACCACTTGGTTTGGCCGCGCTGTTGCTTGTTTCTGCGGTAGTCTTTCGTCATCTATTTAAAGCATGGCTTATCAAACGTATTGGCGGTTTTACCGGAGATTGTTTGGGCGCTGCGCAGCAATTGATGGAACTGCTAAGCTATCTACTTATTCTTGCTTGGTTTACCCATACACTATGAGTCTTCATTTAATCTTAGGCGGCGCTCGTTCGGGCAAATCGAGTTATGCTGAATCTTGTGTTCTTGCTGATGCAAAACACCGTCGTCACTATGTCGCCACCGCAACCCAAACAGACCAAGAGATGTCGCAGCGAATCGCTCATCATCAAGCAAGACGTGATGAGTCGTGGCAGTTACACGAGTGTCCAATTGCGGTTGCTGACTTACTCTCGAACTTTACATCGCAAGATGTTGTGTTGATTGATTGCCTGACTTTGTGGATGAGTAACATCATTTTTGAGCACGGTAAAACTGCAGAGGAAGCGGCGATCAATCAACATGTAGCGCAACTGGTTGGTGCGTTGAGCAATAGCCCGGCAACGATTATTTTGGTTTCAAATGAAGTTGGCCTAGGGATTATCCCAATGGGCGAAGTTACCCGTTTGTTTGTTGATCATGCCGGATGGATGAACCAAGCGATCGCCAAAGTAGCCGATAAGGTTACCTTTGTTGCGGCAGGCTTACCGATGACACTGAAAGGCTAGCACAATGAAAAGTGTCAATATCTACTTACTGCGACATGGTAAAACGCTTGGCGAAGCCGCGCTCAACGGCCATACCGATGTGTTGGTGGCAAGTTCAGTGCAGCAATCTATCTGCAGCGGTTTACTTAAAATAAATCTACCGTTTGAACATGTCGTTAGCTCGCCGCTGCGCCGCTGCCGAGACTTAGCCATGCGTTTAGTGGTTGAGAAGCCTTGTTTGAGCCTGCAAGTCAGCCCCGAGTTTCAAGAGATGAATTTCGGCCAATTTGATGGTGTGCCATTTGACCAGCTTAGTCAGCAATGGCCAATGCTGGAGCAGTTTTGGCAGGATCCGGTCGGCCATCCATTGCCTGGTTCAGAGTCGATTGACGCGTTTTATCAACGTATATCTGATGGATGGCAAGCATTAGCACAGAGTGCAGAGCAAGACACCTTATTAATCGCCCATGGTGGCACAATCCGAATGATTTTAGCCAATACCTTGGGCTTGGATTGGCGTAATCCAGCACTATTTTCAACGCTACAGATCGCCAATCAATCCATTTCGCATATAAAAATTATCCACGCAGATAAAATCTACGTTCAAATTTGTTCGATCGGTACACCGCTCTCTGGGTTATCGCACGCTTAAAGGAAAGAATTATGACTGCACCAAGTTGGAATTTATCCATCGCTTATCAAGATTTAAATGATGCTAAGATCACACAAGATATTGAGCTGATTCAGCAGTGTATTCAAGTTCTCAATCAACACGTTGATCGCCGCGATTTAACGGCAGTGATGCAAAATGCGATTCAAACCAAAGAAGCGGCTGGGAAGTTATTAGCCACTATCAACACTTTTGCTCAATGTCATGCTTCGATTGATGCCATCAATCCTGGTGCGAAGTCATTAATTGGTAAGTTGGCGAAATTAAGCTCACAGTTATCGCAAGCCTATACACCATACCAAGATACCTTGGCGAATGCGCCCTTAGAGTACATCCAAGAAGTGCTCGATCACGATAGTGGTGATGTGTATGGACAGGCCTTTTTAATTGCTTGTGATAGAAAAATTGCCGACACCAAGTTAAGCGTGGCAGAGGAGCAACTGCTTGCCGCGATGCAAGTGGATGGGCGAGATGCTTGGAGTAGGATGTACGACAACATTACTGGCTCGCTACAGATCACACTCGATGATGGCCAAACGATAGGTTTTTCCCAAGCAGCAAGTTTGCTCTATGGTACTGATTTTGAGAAGCAACAATCGGCGTGGCGTGGTATTCAAGAGGCCATGGCGACCCACCAAGAGAGTTTTGCTGCCATTTTAAATGCACTGGCGGGTTGGCGTCTTAGTGAATATCAAAAACGCTCTTCTCAGTACAGCGTCCATTTTCTCGATCCAAGCTTGCATCAAAGCCGTATTCTGCCGGATACCTTAGATGCGATGATGGAGACGACACTCGCTCATCGTGATATCGGGCAAAAAGCTGGGCGCTTAATGGCGAAAGTGCATGGGTTGGAACAAATGCAACCATGGAACCATATGGCTGGTATGCCAAGCTTAGATGGCGATGCGGAGCAAAGTTACACATTCGATGCTGCTATTGAAGTGATCAAACAAGCATTCTCGGAAGTCGATCAAGAGATGGCGGACTTTGTTGACTTGATGGTAGAAAATGGTTGGATTGATGCTGAGCCAACACCAAATCGTCGTTTAGGTGCTTATTGTACCAAGTTTGCCGCTACCCGTACGCCACTGGTCTTTATGACTTGGGGCGGCAGTCGTTCAGATCTGATGACGCTTGCTCATGAATTAGGCCATGCGTTCCATAACTGGGTGATGCGCGATATGCCGCTGTGTCAAACTCGTTATCCAATGACGTTGGCTGAAACGGCCTCTATTTTTGCAGAAAACATCGTCCGTGATTCGCTACTGGCTAAGGCTCAAACTCGCGAACAAAAATTGGAAATGTTGTGGGAAGAGCTCTCTTCTGCCTATGCGTTATTGGTCAACATTCCGGTCCGCTATCAATTTGAAAAACATTTTTACCAACAGCGCCAAGAAGGCGAGCTGAGTGCTGATCAGCTATGCCAGTTAATGGATGAAACGTGGCGCGAGTGGTATGGCGATTCAATGAGCGAAAGCGATCCGTATTTTTGGGCGAGCAAATTGCATTTCTCTATTTCAGAAGTGAGCTTCTACAATTATCCGTATCTATTTGGTTACTTGTTCAGTAAAGGCGTTTACGCGCAAAGAGAAAGCAAGGGGAGTCGCTTCTATCCTGACTACGTGCAGTTATTACGTGATACCGGCTCAATGATGGCGGAAGACGTGGTTGAGCGTCACTTGGCGATGGATTTAACACAGGCCGATTTTTGGCGTCAGAGCCTGCAAATGGTTGAAGATAAAGTATCGCAATTTGAGGCGTTGCTCGCGCAAGGTGAGTAAACTCGCTAAGGAATCCGCCTTAGATCAACAAATTACCATTTTATCTTATGGTACTATCGTTTAGCCGAGTGATTGCTCGGCTATTTTGTACAGCACTCGCTTTCTTCTCTACGTGTTCCTCGGGCTGCGTAGCGTGGCAATGTTTGTTTTTTCGATGAAGCACGTAATTTCTATCCATAAGTGCGACCGCAGCGACAAAACTTGCTAGAACATTTTATTAACATACCGCTGTGCAATAAAGGAGTAGCGCATGACGAAGAAATTATTTCGGCAATCTTTTCTTTTTGACAGCTTAGACTTAGAAAACGATATGATTCCTGCTGAATCTATCGTGGCTTCGGGTACACGATTTAAATTGCATCAACGTGGTGTGTTGGAAGTGATTCCAGCTCGCCTTGATGTTGATAGTAAGCATATTGTTATCTCGTGTGGTGTTCATGGTGATGAAACCGCCCCGATGGAGTTAGTTGATCGGATTATTGAAGACATCGAGACAGGGTTTCAACCCGTTAAAGAGCGGTTGCTGTTTATTATTGCTCACCCTGAAGCGACCAATGCGCACACTCGTAGTATTGAAACTAATTTGAATCGACTGTTTGATGCCAAGCGCCACGAGCCAAGTAAAGAGCTTGCTATTGCTGATATGCTCAAGCAGCAGGTGAGTGACTTTTTCACTGGTACGCAAGATGAGCAGCGTTGGCACTTTGATCTGCACTGCGCCATTCGCCAGTCTAAGCACTATACTTTTGCCGTTAGCCCAAAAGCTCGACATCCTGTGCGTAGTCGAGAGTTGATGGATTTCGTCTGTAGTGCACATCTAGAAGCGCTGCTGTTTTCTAACGCGCCATCAAGTACGTTTAGTTGGTTTAGCGCTGAGAATTTTGCTGCGCAAGCGCTGACGGTTGAACTGGGTAGCGCGGCGAGAATTGGTGACAATGACCTGAAAAAGTTGATTGCTTTTGACCTCGCATTACGTGACTTGGTCAGTGCCAGCGAGGCGGAGCATTTACCGCGTAAGCCGGTAATGTATCGTGTCAGTCGTACCATTGTTCGCATTCATGATGATTTTGATTTCTTATTTGGTGATGATGTTGAAAACTTTACCAGCTTTAAGCACGGTGAAGTCTTTGGCCATGATGGGCAAAAACCGTTAATGGCGAAAAACGAAGAGGAAGCGATCGTTTTTCCAAATCGCCATGTTGAAATCGGCCAACGAGCGGCATTAATGATCTGTCCTGTTCAAGTTCGTTATGAAGATGGACAAATCGTCTACGATTAGTTGCTAAACATCTAAAATTTCTTTCTATTTAAATGGCTTAACGGTATCGTTAGGCCATTATTTTTTCTCGTTATTTTGTATTCGATACGGATAAGCACCTCTCTACGCTATGGACTTTACTCAACTTCTGGCTCGCAAACATAAACGATGGCAACGCACGATAGGTTGGGTGGTTTTTGCGCTAATTTCTATCAGCTCGCTCTACCTTATGGTGGGAGAACTGTTCATCAATCCGTTCAACTCTCTTTCATCCCTTGAGCAACAATTGATGACACAATTGCGCTTGCCACGACTATTGGCGGCGATTGCCATTGGTGCCTCTTTGGCGGTTTCAGGCGCCGTATTGCAAGTTTTGCTTGGTAATGTCTTAGCGGAGCCGGGGGTACTCGGTATCTCTGGCGGCGCCAGTGTGATGATGGTATTGCTGCTGTTTTTTCTGCCAGCATTCGCCACCCCAATCGGGTTTATGTTCGCCGCGATTCTTGGTGCATTAGCGTTTACCTTGTTACTGGTTGTGATGACCAGAGCACTACGCTTAACCACAACGCGTTTGCTGCTGGTGGGTGTTGCGCTTGGTATTCTCGCTGGGGCAGTTGTCACCTGGGCATTCTATTTTAGTGACGATTTAAGTCTTAGAATTTTGATGTACTGGTTGATGGGTAGCATCGGCGGTACGAGTTGGTATCAACACATTTTGACTTTAGTGATGATCCCAGTTCTAGTATGGCTTTGCTGCAAAGGTGCTTTGCTTGATAAGTTAATGATGGGCGAAACCCACGCCAAGCAACTTGGTATTGATGTTGAAAGCATGCGCTGGAAGTTGATTTTGGCGGTTTCAGTGTTAGTCGGTTGTACTGTTGCATTAGGCGGTGTGATCAGCTTTGTTGGTTTAGTGGTTCCACATTTACTCCGTTTAGCATTAGGCAGTGAAAACCGCTATCTATTGCCGATTTCAGCGTTAACTGGTGCGCTGCTGGTGGTGTTTGCTGATTTGATCGCGCGAACAGCGTTGAGTGCCGGTGAATTGCCATTGGGTGTCGTAACAACCTCAATTGGTGCGCCAATATTTATCTGGATGCTGGTGAAAAATCATGATTCTCGTTAATTCGCTCTGTGTCGGTTCACGACTGCTCCCTTTATCTTTTCATGCTGAACCCGGTGAGATAGTGCATGTGATTGGCCCAAATGGCAGTGGCAAAAGCACACTTTTAGCTGCGGTGGCCGGCCTATTGGAATCGACAGGTGAAACAACCATTGCTGATCTCTCTGTTAATCAAGCATCGATTTCTCAGTTAGCGGATTATCGCGCTTTTCTCGCGCAATCAGACCGTCCGGCTTTCAACTTAGAAGTGTCGCATTATCTGTCGTTATCGATTCCTGCCCACGCGAAATTTAAGCTCAATGAAGTTGAAGAAGCGGTACTTGAGTTATCGGAGATCTTGCAGCTAGAGGATAAGTTACATCGAAGTATTCACCAGCTATCAGGTGGTGAATGGCAACGGGTGAGACTGTGTGCC
This sequence comes from Vibrio sp. N418, assembly GCF_000222565.1. Lineage (NCBI taxonomy): Bacteria > Pseudomonadati > Pseudomonadota > Gammaproteobacteria > Vibrionales > Vibrionaceae > Vibrio > Vibrio sp. N418. The sequence goes on along the minus strand of NZ_AFWD01000072.1, from coordinate 34,642 downwards.
ATTTGTTTGCAAATCTGGCCAAAGCTTAACCCCTTTGCCAAGGTGCTGATTTTGGATGAACCAGCAGCGCCGCTCGATATTGGTCAAGAAGCTTTGTTGTATCAACTGATTGATCGGGTTGCAGCGATGGGATTGACTGTCTTGATGTCTAATCACGATTTGAACCGAACCTTAAAACATGCCGATAAAGCCTTGTTGTTAGAACAAGGGGTGATGAATGCATTTGGTCCGGTAAATAAAGTGCTTGATCCTGAACGGTTGTCAGCGGTGTTTAATACTCGCGTGGAAAGAGTGGAACTAAAAGATAAGAGCATTTTATTATTTGATTGATGGCGTACTGCAGCTCACATAGAGGATTAGCGCGTTAATTAAGATCCAAGCGATATTCGATACAGTCCAGAGTTTCTCCCTGTACTTGGGTGAATTTTGCTAGGCGATGATGCGCTTTAAAGCCTTGTGAAGAGAGAACTTTCTGCGAAGCGATATTGGTCACGGAGGCGAGGGCAACCAAACGTTTTAGCTTGAGTATTTTTGCTTGCTCAATCATGAGCTTCACCCCTTTTTTCGCCAGCCCTTTCTTTACCCATGGCTTGCCGAGTCGATAACCAAGAAAGGCTTTTCCTTGGTGCATGTTGGCTAGGTTGACCCGCCCAACGAGATTGTCGTGACGATCGAGCAATAACGTTGAATAGGCTCTGTTTAGAGTCTGATCGAGCAGCAGTTCGGCGATATGGGTTTGCACGCCAAGTAGAGTATAGAAATCCTCTTCACGTGGTGTGATGTGCCGTTCAAACCAACCACGATTTTTTTGCTCGAACGTCAGTAATGTCGGAGCGTGTTCCATGGTAAGAGGGATGAGTTTCACGATTAAATCCATGTGACTGGCTTGCTCACTGTCTGTTTACTGCTTTTCATGTCTGCACTTAAAAATAAAGCCACCCGAAGGCAGCTTTAGTCTATCTGTTACTTTGTCAGTTGCGCGAGGTCAGCCGGACGGTAGTAAACCGATTTTAGTACCTTACCTTGACGGATGGTCTTCGCGTCTGAGACGAAGTCTTCTGCACACTTCGCAATGATGTAATCGCCTTTAGTCACCGCCATTAATTTAATACCTTGCTCTGCGTAAAAAGCTTCAGTTTCTGCATACTCTTTTTCGTTACGGCACACTTTGCTCATGTTGCTTGAGTGTACTTCATCCCAACAAGGTAGGAAGTCGATTCCGCGGTTCACAGCAACGTTAAGCAGCAGGTCGATTAGGTAGCTGATCGCAAGGTTGTCTTCAACTTTGTCGTTACCAAGGTGTACAAGGCGGCCCATCAAAACGTAAACGCTGTCGATGATCGCGTCTGCTTGTTCAGTTTTATTGTCCGCTTCCGCAAGTTCTGTCAATTCTTCGATAGCCAGTGAGGTGTGCAGCGTGTCGGCTTTAGCGTCTAGGCTTTCTGGCGCAGCAACGGGTAGGTCGAAAGTGCTACGGAATTCGTTAATATCACAGTAAAGGTGATCGAAAATTTCTTGAGTCAGTTTTGATAAATACATGCGCTTAAATCCGGCAATAACAAATATCGCGCAATATTAGCAAACGCATGCTCTCCTCGCCATGGTTCGACGCGAATTAGCCAATTGATCGAGTAAGAAATCACACATTCGTCAGCACCAAGAGCTGATGCTGACGATAGAGAAGGAATTAACTAAATAAGTAAGGAAAGAGCTGTTTGCGCTCTTCGCTGGTAAGTGCGCCAACACGGGCAATATTGGTTTCTGGAATCGCTTCCGGATCAGGGTAATGTTTGAGTACTTTTTCCATGCTTTCTTCGCGGATCAGGTGGAAAACCGGCACCGGTGAACGATTGGTCAAATTGGAGTCATCGTCAGGCTCACAATCGGCAAAACAGTAATCGGGATGGAAGGTCGCGACTTGGAAAATACCATCCCAACCTTGTTGGCGGATCAAGCCTTCAACCCAATCAATGAACAGGTTGTAGTCCCAAAAGTCCGCGAGCATATTTGGCACGGCGACCAGTGTTGTTTCCAGTTCGTTTACTGGGGTTTGGTCGAGCCTTAATAGCTGGTTAAAGATGTCTTCCAATAAAGCTTCGTCGGTTGTTGCTTGGCTAACAAAAATTTCAATCTGTTTGTTGCGCTGCGGCTTTGCTGCAAAAGGGCAAAGGTTTAATCCAATAACGACATCGTTGAGCCATTGATTGACTTGCAAAGCAATGTCTGGCTGTTGAGTTGAGTGTGGGCAATTCATCGTGCTTCCTGATATTTGCATGCCTTTTGATTTTTTATAATGGCATGAGGCTAGTTTTACCGCGTAATGATACCAGATTTCGCCAGTTGGTTTTTAGGTTTCGTTTGTAGGCGCAGGCAGAGCCAAAATATCAATAGGTAGAGTACACTACCGGCAAGGATGACAGCTGCCCAGCCGCCATGTTGCCAGCTGTAGATTAAATAGAACCCGCCTAAACTGCCTCCAATGTAATAGTGCACCAAGTAAAGTGCGGTTGCCGTCGCTTTGGCTCGTTTCGCTTTCTGACTCACCCAGGCATAAGCAAGAGTATGGGTAAAGAATGCGCCAAAACTGATCAGCAACAATCCCATGACCATCCAGATAAGTTGATCAAAGTAGGCCACGAGCATCCCAAGTAAACTGATGGTGGTTCCAATCATCATCCCGTGAATGGCTGAATAGTGGCGGTTCCATGTTGCGGTGAGTTTGGAGCTTAATGTCCCCGCCAGATAACAGAGAAAGATCATCGAGGCGATACCAATCGGTAATTGATGAGGGGGCGCGACCAAGCGAAACGCCATCACGGAATAGAGGTTAACAAATAGGGCAAAGTTGAGGCCACCAATCAACATCGCCAGCCAGATGGTACGATTGCGAAGGTGGGAAAGTAGTGCGCGATTGTGATAACGAAGCATCCCTTTCTGCGCTTTAAAGTGACGCTGATGCGGCAATAACCCGATTACGATAAAGGCACCGATTATGGTTAAAATAGCCATAGTAATGACGGCTGACTGCCAACCTAGATGTTCGGTTAACATCCCACCTAGGATTCGACCACTAATACCGCCCAGTGAATTGGCAGCGATGTAAGTGCCAATCGCTTGACTAAAGGCTTTTGGGCTGAGCTCTTCTACCATGTAAGCCACTGCCACAGACGCGAAAGCGGCTAACGCGATGCCCATTACTGCACGCAGTAATACCAAACCGATCAATGAATCAGTAAACAGCATAGCAAGGCTGATAACAGGTAAAACGAGTAGCCCAAACAACATCACATTTCGTCGCCCAAACCGTTCAGAGCCCACCGCCCAAGGAACTAATGAAATTGAAAGGGCGAGGGTGGTCGCAGCAAAAATCCAATTGACCTGAGTTTCAGATACGGCAAAGTGGTTAGCCATATAAGGCAGCATGGGCTGAAATAGGTATAAGTTACAGAAAATCAAAAATGAGCCAAGTGCCAGACTTAGCGTGACTTTTTGATACTGCGGTGTGCGACATTCGATCATGGGACTTCTGATTTATCGTTGTGGTTGTGATCAAATTAGCAGCGAGATGGGAATAAATAAAATATATTAAAAATATCACCTTAATATAATTTGTATATCATGAATTCAAAACAGCTCAAGTATTTTGTTACCGTAGCGGAATTTGGTCATTTTACTCATGCCGCCAAAGCGTTACACATTGCCCAACCCGCACTGAGTATCTCGATTAAAAAGTTTGAGCAAACACTTGGCATGGAATTGTTTCGTCGAGAAGAAAGGCGCGTCGAACTCACCGATGAAGGGCGTGTATTATTGGAGCATGCTAAACGGGTATTGCAACAAATCGAAGATGCAAAGCTGGCAATGGATGAGTTGAAAGGGTTGGAGAAAGGAGAAGTAAGATTAGGTGCACCCAGTATGATGGGTTCCTATTTTTTTCCGCAGGTGTTAATGGCGTTTAAAAGCCGTTATCCCAATTTAAAGTTGGTGCTGATTGATGCAGGCACGAGCTCCATTCGCCAAATGTTATTGGATGGGGAACTTGATATTGGTGTGATCAATCAAGATAACGTGCCCGACGATCTAGAAACTGATCACCTGCTCAGCTCGGAAATGGTGGCGGTGGTTGGCCGAGAGCATCCTTTTGCTGACTATAGTTCGCTACGCTTCGATGATTTTTTCCAACAAGAACTGGTGATGTTTAAAGATGGCTACTTTCACCGTGACTATATCGAAGCAAAGGCAAAGGAGCACAATCATCAACTACAGTGTGCGTTTGAAACCAACCTATTACCTCTGATCTTGAGTATCGTGCGGCGTGAATTTGCGATTACCGCTTTGCTAGAATTAGTTACCCATCATGAATCTGACGTGGTGGGTATTCCTTTTGAGCAACCCGTAAAACTCGATTTAGCGTTGGCGTGGCGCAAAGATGGCTATCTCTCGATTGCCGATCGCACCTTTATCGAATTTGTAAAAAGTTTTACCTTGAATGAGCCGATTGCGGTTGGTGAATAGACAAAAGAGCCGCGAGCGGCTCTTTTGTCGTTGGAATGTATTATCTGTTTTGGAGCGAGGTTAGCCCATAAACTTGCTTACGAAGTTGCCAATGTTGGTCACGCTTGAAGCGGCCATCACCACCACAATCGTCACACCAATCGCCGTTAGGTACATTGGGTGTTTGTAGTCACCAATGATGTCTTTGCGGCGTGTTGCAGCCAGTACCATGCCAAGAACGATAGGCAGGATGATACTGTTCACCAGGCCGGCTAGCATCAGCAGTAAAATTGGCATGTTCATCGTTACTGTACCAAGGCTAGTGACTAGGATAAATGCCACACACCATGCTTTTTCATTGCGAGCAACCGTTGGGAATAGGGTTTTGATCAGTGAGATAGCCATGTAAGAGTTGCCGACTACCGAAGTAATTGACGCGACAAACAGTACCAAACCAAAGATGAAGTAACCTGTTTCACCGGCACCTTGACGGAAAGCATCTGCTGCTGGGTTTGAGCTATCGAGTACCGCTCCTGCTGAGATAACACCAAACACGGCCAAGAACAGTAGAATACGAATCACAACCGCGATTGAAATACCTGCCCAAGCCGCCGTTTTGATTGAAGGAATGTTTTCTTTACCTTGCAAGCCGATATCAACTAGGCGTTGTGCGCCCGTGTAGTAACCGCCGACCGCGCCACCAACGATGGTAAGCGTTGGCAAAAGAAGGCTACTAAAATCAGAAGGCATCACCGCGGCTGTTAGCGTTTCACCCATTGGTGGAAGGCTGGTCATAGCGACGTAAGCGATAAGGATAATCATGAATAGGCCAAGGTAGCGCGCCATTTGATCCATTCGTTTAGACGCGTTGTGCACGACGAAAAGTAAGCTACCAACCAGACCGGTAAACAATGCTCCCCAAGTCGTATCAATGCCGGTTAGCACATTGATGCCTAGAGCCGCACCACTGACGTTACCAAAGTTGAAAGCGACTGCGCCAAGTGCCAGTAGAATACCAACAGCGTAACCCATACCTGGAGCCACTTTGTTCGCAATGTCTTGGATGCGTAGACCAGATACGCCAACAATGCGCCACAAGTTCATCACAATACCAAAAGTGATAAACATTGAAGCGAAAACAGGGAAGGCCATGTCGACTTTGTAGATGTTGGTAAATACAGCCGTTTGCGTAAGGAAACCTGGACCCACAGAAGTGGTTGCCATTAAGAATGCTACGCTAAGAATTGCTTTAGATTGCCAAGATGTTTGGCTGTCGTTTGACGCTGGAGCTGAGGTAGTTTGTGTAGTCATGCCGAATCTCAAATTTGTTGTCTCTCTACTTTTAAAAAATAGAAACACAACTGACCGAAATCAGCTGAATCTGTGCGGGTAATACTTTGTAAAACAAGTGGTTTTTTCAAACCCTTTACTTGCTGGCGGCGGATATTAAAGAGCTAAGTGACACTTGTCAACATTTGTTTTGTTGTTTAAGAAGATAAATTTACGATCGTATTTGAACTTCAATTATTGCTATTAGGCTGGGTGCATATTGGCCTTGCCTACGATGATAATTGTTATGCTATCGAGTGAGTAAAGGGCGATAGCGTGTGAAGTGGCTCTCTAACTCAGGTCTTTCTAGTAGCTCAATAGTCGAGAGCGAGTTATCAAGCTTTAAGGTGTTAAATCAACCACCAAATCAAACAGAGCATATTAAGGAGTTTATCTATGCCAAGAACCTTCGATGTTATCGGTGCCCCCTTTAATCAACTGGGTTGTTACCCAACGAGTGAAAATACGGTAGAGGGGCTACGACGATTGAATGAAGGTTCATGGATGGGTCTAACGGAGTGGATGGCGGTGAGGAATCAGCGTTGGGGGGCAGATATACGCGACCTCGGAGATGTACAACCGACGCAAAAAGTCCTTGATATGATCGCGCAGGCGCAAAAAGAGTCTGCCCTCAAACACTATTGTGATGAGCTAAAAAATAAAGTGATAGCGTCGTATCAGAACCAGCGTGTGCCAATCACTCTGGGCGGCGATCATTCTATCGCCGTGGGCACTGTTCAAGCGGCATTAGAGTATTATCAAAAACAACAGGGTAAGCGAGTGGCGGTGATCTGGGTGGATGCTCACGCCGATTGTAATAACAGTCTGGCCAGTAATTTACATGGTAAGCCTTTGGCGCTATTGATGGACCAATATCTTCACAATGGTTGGCAAGTAGAGCCAGAATTGGCACTCAGCCCTCGTGATGTGTATTACGTGGCGGTCCGTGATTTAATGCCTAACGAGCATCAATTGATGCAGCGCTATGACATGGTCAATTTCGATATGGCGATGATTGAATCGTTGGGTATTGATTGGGTGCTGAAACAATTACTCGCTAAGGTTGAACAAGAGTATGACCATGTTTATTTGTCGTTTGATTACGACGCGTTAGATGGCAGCGTATTCCGAGCCTGCGCGACGCCAAATGTGGGGGGCTTGAGCGCAAGGGAAGCGTTGCATTTAGTCTATGGAATCGCTCAACACCCTAAGTTTATCGGCGCGGATTTTGTTGAATACTTACCAGAAAAAGATGGTGAAGAGATTTCAAAAGAGCTGATGATTAAGTTGATTGATGCGGTATGGGGGTTTAGAGCGTAGGTAACGAGTTGCGTTGGCTAAAACAAAAATGGGTGGAAATTCCACCCATTTAACTTCCTGAAGTAATACTAACTTTGATACATCTTCTCAAAGTTCTTCTGATTCCAACCGACCATAATTTGGTCACCGATCTTCAATACAGGGATAGAGCGAGCACCCATCGCTTGTAGTTCTTTGCGTCCGCGCTGCATTTTTGCGTTGGTCAAACGGTATGGGTAGCCTTTTGAGTCAAGATAGCGCTGCGCATCTTTACAGTGTGGACATTTGTCGGCGACATATAAAACCAGTCTTTTCATACTGAGCCTTTTTAAATCAGGAGATGAAGAAATTGGCTGGAGTATAGGCGAATAGCGCGCATGCGACAATGATTCGAGTGATGAGTGCGGGTAATTGGGGTAAACTTAGGCCGTTATTGATTATGTTGTCGAGTCACTATGAATCCTGCGTTGCGTTATATCCAAGGGTATCCTGAACATATCCTTACGCCAGTGTCACAAATGCTTGAGTCTGGCCGTTTCTGTGCTTGGTTTGAAAAACGCTATCCAGAGCGTCATAAGATTCAAAGTGAAAAAGCGTTGTATGAATATACCATCGCGCTGAAAAACCAATATATGAAGAAAACGTCACCACTGAGTAAGGTGGTGTATGACAATAAGATCCACCTAATTAATAACGCGTTAGGGCTACACACTTATACTGCGAAGGTGCACGGCGGAAAAATAAAATCGAAGAACGAGATTCGTATCGCTAGCATGTTCAAAGATGCACCAGAACCCTTATTGCGTATGCTCGTGGTTCATGAGCTTGCCCATTTAAAAGAGAAAGATCATAACAAATCGTTCTATCAACTTTGCTGTCATATGGAACCTGAATATCATCAATTGGAGCTGGATGCTCGTTTGTTTATGATTTATCGAGAACAGAAGTAACCAATTCGCTATGAGTACAAATGATGCGCCGCGCGACAAGCGCGCCCCACGATCCGCTAAAACAACCAAAGGGTCGTCAACCAAGCGTCCGGCCAATAAAAACGGTGTAAAACGTGGCATGAGCGCTAAGAGCGACAAAGTGTCATCGAGTAGTGTGACAAACATTACTCAACTGAAAGGTCAGCAAGGGCTGCACAAGCGTAACGTTCATCAAGGACGTTACGATTTTGCACGCTTGGTGAAAGCGCTTCCCGAGCTTGCAAAACATGTGGTTAAAAACCCAGTTGGTGAAGCGACGATCCGTTTTGATGATCCTATTGCGGTGAAGCTATTAAACAAAGCGTTACTGGCTGAACATTACAGTGTCACGCAGTGGAATATACCTGAGGGGTATTTGTGTCCGCCTATCCCTGGTCGTGCGGATTATATTCATCGTTTAGCAGATTTGCTTTCATCAGAAGCACCAAAGCTTAACCACAAGCTTATCAGGGCGCTGGATATTGGTGTTGGCGCTAACTGTATTTATCCGATTGTCGGTGCGACGCAATACGGCTGGCACTGTGTGGGCAGCGATGTTGATTCGGTGTCAGTGGACAACTCAAATCGTATCGCCACAGAGAACGATGTATTAGTCGGTAATGTTGAGTGTCGCTTGCAAAGTGACAGTCGTCATTTCTTCCAAGGCATCATACAGCCGGGTGAATACTATGATGTGACCACGTGTAATCCACCTTTTCATAGTTCGTTAGAAGAAGCACAGAAAGGCACCGAGCGTAAAATCGCCAACCTTAATGCACATAAGGCAAAGCGCGGCAATGTGAAAGCTGAGAAGGCAACGTCTACACCAGTAAAAACCGCATCAAAACAAAGCACCACGCTCAATTTTGGCGGTCAAAAAGCCGAGTTATGGTGCCCGGGGGGCGAAGCCTCTTTTGTTAAAAACCTCGCGTATGAGAGTGAAAAGTTTGCCACACAGGTGCTATGGTTTACGACCTTGATTTCAAAAAAAGATAACGTCCGTTGGTTGTGCAAAAACTTGGAAAAAGTGGCTGCCAAGCAAGTGACGATTGTCGAGATGAGCCAAGGGCAGAAGATCAGCCGATTTGTTGCGTGGAGCTTTAAAGACCAAGCTCAGCGAGCGGCATGGTTATCGCTTAAATCTCGCTAATACTCGTAAAACTCTGTTTAAGCCCGCTGCTAATGCGGGCTTTTTTGTGACCGTGATTGATATTGGTGGTTGAGACGCGGCTCTATCGTTATCCCAGATCATGTGTTGATTTCGGCCAGTTGTTGCTGATAGCGCTCGACAAGAGTTGCGTTGTTGGCTTTGGTTTCTAGTGCAATCATTAACGTAAGTACTTTGCGCTTCACAGGCAAATTTAACTCTTCGGTCTGCATTAATCGAAACAATCGCAAGCGAGCCTCATTCAGTTGGCTCTGGCTAATTTCAAGTTTTGCTAAGTTCAATACTGCACGATGGCGAGTCGGTTCATAATCAATTGCTCTTGAGAAATAGAGCATTGCTTTATTGATGTCTCCTGATTTGATGGCGCAAAAGGCGGCATTTTCGTAACTAGCCGAAATGGAATAATACCTCGGCTGTTTGATCGCTTGTTTGAAATAACCTTCAGCCGCTGTGAAGTTACCTTGTTTACAAAGAAAGGTACCGTAGTTATTGAGTACGTTGCCATTGTTGGGGTGTAAGGCGAGTGTATTGCGATACAAGTTTTCCGCGTATTGATATTCACCAACTTGTTGGTGATAGTGGGCGAGTGAGAGTTGAGCGCGATAGTAATCAGGTGTGTGTTGCAGGGCTTTTTCAAAATTCTCTCGCGCTTTTGCTAGATTACCTTGTTGCAGATAGCCAATCCCAAGCTCAATCCGTGCTTCGGCTTTTTCTTGGGATGAGATATTGAGTGTTACACGTTCATCGGTGTGAATGGTGACACAGGCGGAAAGTAATAACAGACAGCTGGTGGCGATAAGTGTCTGGTTATTTGTGATAACTTTGCGAATACAAAATGTCATGACCAACCCCTTGGTTATGAGGGGATTATAATCACGGCAACGCGCGGAAAGCCCTGTAGAGCGGGTGAGTATATGGTTAACATGCGAGTTGAACGGCAGCAAAGAATGTAAAAAAAGGCCATGCGTGATGGCCTTTTGGGAGTGTTGTCGTTGTTCGAGAGTGGTTTACTCTTGTCTTTCCGATTAGTCGTCTTTAGTAAAGTTCGCTTCACTAAAGTGCTCAAGGTCAAACGGTGTTTGTTGATAAACACAGTAATTGAGCCAGTTTGAGAACAATAGATGACCATGGCTACGCCAACTGGCGCGTGGATTGTTCTGTGGGTCATTATTTGGGTAATAGTTTACCGGAACCACGGGTTCCATCCCTTCATTACTATCTCGCACATATTCATTGTGTAGGGTATGGGCATCGTATTCAGGGTGTCCTGTAACAAACACATTGCGCTTGTCTTTCGTTGACGCTAAGTAAACACCAGCAACATCGGATGTGGCTAGAATATCCAGATCAGTGTGTTCGCTTAAATACTCTGACGAAAAATCAGCATAACGAGAATGGGGCGCTAGAAACTCATCATCAAAACCACGCAGTAGAGCATGGTAAGGTTGCTGCACTTGATGGCGATACACGCCGGACAGTTTCTCTTTACGAGTTCGTTTTGGTAAATCGTAGAGCAGTTTTAAGCCCGCTTGCGCAGCCCAGCACACATATAGCGTCGAGGTGACATGTTCTTTGGCCCAGCTCATAATATTCTTTAAGTGATCCCAATAAATCACATCCTCAAATTGCACCAAACCCAGAGGGGCACCGGTGATGATCATGCCATCAAAATTACGTTGCTTGACCATTTCAAATTGACGATAGAAGGTATCAAGATGTTGAGTGGGTGTATTCTTACTTGGACGGTTATCAATGCGTAGCAATTCAATATCTACTTGCAGCGGGCTATTTGATAACAGGCGCAAAAACTGAGTTTCCGTCTCGATTTTTTTCGGCATTAGATTGAGGATTAACACCTTCAGTGGACGAATGTTCTGTGTCGCAGCACGAGTTTCGGGCATAACGAAGATATTTTCTTCGCGTAGCACATCTGAAGCGGGTAATTGATCGGGGATCCTAATCGGCACAGCTTTCTCCCTAAAGCAGCTTTGGACGTCTATACATCCAAACTTACCTGAATCAATTTGAGATGTCGATAACAAATTTAAGTATAATCAACAGCAATTGTTCAATATCCCTTAAGCCCCATTAGCAGTATGCCTAAATTAACACTTATTCGTGGTTTACCCGGCTCGGGAAAGAGCACTTTGGCAAGCACTTATCAAACTGCTCATTTTGAAGCGGATATGTATTTTGCTCTCACAACCGGTGAGTATCATTTTGATCCGTTGCAATTGGAAGATGCCCATCAGTGGTGCCAAGCGCAAACGGAAGCGACCCTTAAAAATGGTCAAGATGTAGTGGTTTCCAATACGTTCGTTCGCCGTTGGGAAATCAAACACTATTATCAGATGGCGAAGAGGTTAGGGGCTGAATTTGAAGTGATTGAATGTCTCGGTCAGTATCAAAATATTCATGGGGTATCGCAAGCGGTGATTGAGAAAATGCGCAGTCGCTGGCAGTCATGGCAATAGGCTTTATCACTGGTGGTGAAAGACGGCTAAATATATGAGTAAAAAATAAAGCGTGGTTGATTGACCACGCTTTATTTTTATCGATAACAGCTAATAAGCAAGCTCACTATTTATGGTGGGCTTTCTGCTTGCCTCGATGTACTGACCAAAGCGCCAAGCTAAACCAAGCGATGGCTTGTAGCCAAAGCTGGGTGTAATGTGGTGCGACTTGTTGCCAATCAGCCCCCATTTGATTCAGCGCCAAGAATCCTTGTATCGCGGCGGTACTTGGGAAGAGATTCGCTAGCCAAAGCACAATGTTAGGAATGGATTGTGTCGGCCAAATAAAACCCGCACTGAATATGAGTGGCATGGAGCTTATCAGTACCACCAGCGTGACTAATTCTCGGCGTGGTAATATTTGCCCAAGCCATATTCCGATCGCGCTGGTGGCGATTAAAAACGGCAGTAGCATGGTGAGCAACTGGCTGATAGGGGCGAGTTGGTTAACACTGTACATCGTAAAGCTAGCACCGAAGTAATACATGCTAAGTAGGTAATAGATTATCACCAAGATACAGGTGCGAACCGTGATGAGCTGGAGCGCTGGCGTGCGGCTCCAATACCCTTTACCGTGTTTTTGTGTCCCGCCAAGCAATCCTGCTGCCATGGCAAGTGTTTGCTGCAAAATTAAAACAAAAACCGCCGGAACAACATAATCTAGATAGCCCATGCGAGGATTAAAAGTAGGCTTCATATTGAGCTGACTTGGTGCGTATTGATTCACCGCTTGTTCAAGCGGAGTTCCTTCAATCACCAATTTACTGACGGTTGATTTAGCCGCTAGTGTGCCGCCTGCGTGGGCTAAACCTTCGACAATAGTGCCGTAAACCAAGAAATAAGAGGCATCACCTGCATAAGCCAGAGTGGGGCTTTTACCCATTAACAGATCTTTGTAGAAGTGTTCTGGAATTACTAATATGCCGCTCACATCGCCGTTTAAAAACGCCTCTTTGGCGCCGATGATTGAGCTATCTCTGCGGACAATATTGACTTGTGGTGTTGCATCAACCATACGTTCGAGCTGGTAACTGGTTTGACTCAGGTCCAAATTTACGACAGTAATTTTTTGCTCTAGCGGGGTTTGATTGCTATACGGTAATGGGTATAGAAAAGAGTAGAAAACCACACCGCCAAATACCGTGAGCATGACGACTGGATTGGTAAACAGGGCTTTTAATTCTGCTTTAATTAACGACCACAAACTCATGCTACTTGCTCCTGTTTTAAGTGCTTTTTCACCAGCACAAGAGTGAGCAACAATGGCAGGGCATAGCCCAGCATCGGTAACAGTTCATTGATCGCAATGGGCCAGGGTTCGCCGTAGCTGACTTGGTTAACTTGCAGTTCGATGTAGTGGCTGATGGGTAATAAACTCCGCCAAAATTGCGCCAAGCTATTCATATCGGTCACTGGAAAGGTGATACCCATAAAAGCAAAACTAGGCGCGGTGAATGCGCCAGCAAAGCTCATCGCCCTCGCAGGATCGAGTGTCATAAAGAAGAAAAAACTTCCCATGATCATGCAGGCAATCGCGGTAACAAATTGACCAACAACAAGCAGGAATAAGCTGCCATTCATTGGCCATTTCAAACCGATATAGAACCAACACAAAAACGCAAAACCTTGTAGAACAAAAATAGGCAAGTAGGGCGCTAATGTATTTAGGATTTGTTTTGCGGGTCTCTCACCGAGCCAAGATCGTAAACCTCGCATGCGGTGATTGGCCGTTAAAATTAAAATCGTACTCACAACTACAACGATTTGCCATAATGCAGGCACGACCGCTGACACTAAAAACTGCGCATAGTTGCTGTTTTTATTAAACAGTGGGGTTATTTGCGTACGAATTGGGACGGCGTTTGCCATCGCACTGGTGATGGTTTGGTTACCCAGAGTAAGATTCTTCATCGTGGTAACTTGAGCGTTAAACGTCCCTTGTGCTTGCAAAAAGGCGGAATTGACTAACTTACCGATCAGGATGGTTTGGCTGTTATAAAAGACTGAGACTCGCGGCATTAAACCTTTGTATACGTCGCTGTCAAAGTTGCTTGGGATTACCGCATAAGCGTAGATTTTACCCTCAACCAGTGCTTGTTTCGCCTGTTCAACACTTTGCAATTGCTGGATCACAGCCATGCTTGACGTCGCATCGTAGTAGCGCGTTAAGGTTTGAGACATTTCGCTATGAGAAAAATCCACCACGGCGATAGGCAGGTCACGAGCGATCCCGTGTGAGAAGACGGCCCAAATCGATAGCGCCAAGGCAACCGGCAACCACGTTAGGCTGGAAAGCAACCAGCCGTCTCGCCGAACTATCTGCCATTGACTAATAGTGTGTGAATCGCTTGCCATTACAATTCAACCGCTACGCTCATGCCCATACGCAATTCTGGTTCTGCCTTGGTTGGGCGAGCTTCGACCTCAAAAGTTCGCAAATCAAAGCCTTGAGAAGCATCAGTTGAACGCCATGTTGCAAAGTCACCCATCACAGCAATGTGAGTCACGGTAAACTCAACCGTTTTGTCCAAAGCGGGTAGATAAGCGTTAAATGTTGCTCCTTTTTGGAAGTGTTTCAGCCAATCTTCACGAACATTCAACACCGCCCACGAATCTTGTCTATCAACCACAGTAACCACAGGGAAACCTTGAGGCGCTAGCTCGCCACTTTGCAATAGGACTTGAGAAACTTCGCCATCAAACCAACTCATGACTTGTGTATCGGCGGCGAAAGCCTCCACTTCGGCGACTGCGCCTGCGGCCATACGCGCTTTTTCAGCTGCCGCGACTTTGGTCTCATCACGAGCGCCTTCTTTGGCCATTTGATACATTTGGAAAGCGGCACTTTGTGTATATTTTGCTGCTTGCCACTGAGTTAGGGCCTCATCGCGCTTTTGCTCTGCAACAACGCCATCTTGATAGAGGTTGTTGACGCGAAGATAGGTTTTTTCAGCTAACTCTTCAGCCGCGCTTGCTTTCCGCCACTGATCTTTCGCCGCTTGAATTTGTTGGCTACGTGCGCCTTTCTCTGCTTCTTTCGCTAGTGCATCCGCCGCTTTTTCGCCCGCTTTAGCTTGCTCTAATTTTGCTTCAATTTCAGGGCTGTGAATGGTGAAGATAAGTTGGTCTTTGGTGACCACGTCACCTTTGTGAACCAGAACTTGGTCGATACGTCCCGCGACTTTGGACGAAATGCTGTATTGCTGAGATTCAATCTGACCTTGTAGGTGAATAGGCTTAGGCTGGTAAGCTTGATAAAATCTGTAACCTACCCATGAAGCTAGAGCAATTGCCGCCGCAGAAAGCGCGAGTGTTTTTATATTTTTCATGTCCGTTCCTTACAGGCTCTTAGTTGCGATGGCAGTTTGCTGGTATTGAGGAAAACTGTTCATTTGATTTGATAGTGCCAATAGCTTCGCCAGCGAAATAAGATAGTTAAAACTCGCGGCTGCACGCTGTGTTTGAATGCTGGCTAGGTAAAGTTGCGCATCAACCACGTCGGTCGAAGTTGATAAGCCTTGTGAAAAACCTTTGTTACGCAGTTTAAGGTTTTCATGTGCTAATTCGAGACTCGATCCAAGGCCGACCACTTCTTCTTGTGCCTGTTGGGCTTCAAGGTAGGTCTTTTTAACCAGCACGGAGAGATCTTGCTTGGCTTGAGCTTTGAGATACTTGACTTGATTCACTGCACTATGTGCTGCTTTTACTTGTTCGCTACGACCGCTGTTATCGATGAGCGGAATGCTCACTCCAACACCGACTAACCAGTCTGGTTTCATTTGGCTTGCCAGTGAATCGTTCTCATGCAGACTGTAGTCACCATAGAGATATACTTCAGGGTAGTATTTACCCTGTTCCGCTTTGATCAAGCTATTAGCTTGCTTTTCTTTGGCATCGAGCAGATCGAGGCCAGGATAGGTGGCGAGTGTTTGATCAACAAAAGCGCTGAGCGGCGGTAAATTTGAGTTGATAAATAGCGGATCGCGCGGCTCTACTTGTGTTGTTTGGTTGAGTATTTCGCTTAATGCTGATTGGGCGATAACCAGTGTTTTTTGTGCTTTCTTACGCTCAACGGTTGCTTTATCAAGCGCAGCTTCAGCTTGTAAACGCTCGACGCGGGCAATTTGACCTTGTTGTTCAAGTTTGAGGGCATTGTTGCGATGTTTGGTGAGCCCTTGTTCAACTAACTGGCGTGTATGCACGACTTCTTCTGCTAATAAAACGCTGAAATAGTATTTACTGAGATCTTCATAGCGAGCTTGGGTCTCCATCGCCAGTTGGCTGACCGCTTCGTCGGTTTTGCCTTCTGCTGCACTTTGCGCAGCGCTGATTCGTCCGCCGGTGAAAATAGGCCAAATGGCGCGAATAGATGAGCTAAAAATATCACGTTCAGAGATAGTGGAAGTTATGCCTCCAAGACCACTCAAAACTTGGCCTATGACTGGTGTTGGTATTATGGCACCTAGCCCAGATAGGTCGGGTACACCACTTAAGCTGTCGCTAAGTTGTTTTCCTGACACGCTCACATCTTGATCAAGTCGGGTGTAATTCGCGCCTACCGTGACTTTTGGCAAGTTGAGGCTATCGCTGGCCTCTTGCAGGTGTTGATAGCGTTCAAGGTTGGCTCGTTGTGCGGCAATCGAGTTATTGTCTTTTTGCAGTAGCAGCCATGCTTCATCAAAACTGATTTCGGCGCTATGTGCCATAGGTGCCAAGGCGACACAACTGAATAGTACTGAAAGGGAACGCAATTTCATGACAAATACTCAAGAAAATAATTTAGAGTATATACTCTAAATATTCTGTCATCAATGTGTATGGAGAAGGTAATTTGCATAAATGTGAGGTATTTGTTGCACTTATGCAAGAATTATAACGAATGGAATGTTGAACTTTTGTGCAGTTAATTGAATACTAGATTAGTATTATATATTGGGTCACAGCTCTAACTAGGATGATTAGATGTGTGCCACGGGCTTAGGATTATAAAAAAGAAATAATAAGCATAATAACAATGACTTACCTGATTGATGCCAAAGGAGGGCAAAAATCACGATGAAGAGTTCGTCAAAAAAGGCTAGAAAATTTTCAATTCGCTTCACTGTCGGTAGCATGTTTCTATTTGCCACTGTACTTACCGCTATATTTGCTATCAGTTTACAATATTACTTTAGTCGGCAAATGACTGAAGAGCACGTGCTGTCTAAATTGACCATGGCCAGCTCAGAGATCAGTGATTATATTCAACAAATCGATGTCAATGCGACCAGTAGCGCGCAAATTTTACGTACGGTTTCTACTGCTGCGGAAAAGCAGTTTAGTGAGAAAGAAATCCGCGATATCTTCGTTCAGGTGTTAAAAGATAACCCATTGTTCTATAGCCTCTATTATGGCAACAGCGCGGAAGACTTTTATCAAATAATTAACTTAGAATCGTCACCTATCGTTCGTGAAAGAATTGATGCGGTTGAGCAAGATCGCTGGGCTATTATCAAGATTCGTGGGGTCGGTCATGACCGCGTTCGTACCACGGAATATTTTGATGCGTCATTGAAGCGCACGCGGATGTTATCCCAAGAGAGCAACTATTTCCCTTCTCAGCGCCCTTGGTACCACTCTGCAACGAATCATGGCGTTTTTAAGACTGATCCCTATTTATTTAAACATCTCAAAATTACCGGGCAAACCTATTCGATACGCAGTAAAAATGCGGTGATCGGTGTCGATATTGTGTTGTCTTCGCTAAGTTCAAAAATCGCCGAAGATGCGAAAGGGATATATGGCGGTGATGGTGTTGAGGCTTTCTTATTCAATCATAACGGTGAGGTGATCGCCTCGAATATCAATCAGCAAGCGCCAGATACATTGCCAATTAGTGTGCCGATGACGTTGACTGATCAGCAAATTCGCGACGTGCAGCATGCGCCAATATTGAAAGTGTCCAACCAGAATAATTGGGGGCCTTATGATTTTGCACAAGCTGGTCAGCCCAAGGGTTATTCTATCGACCAGCTTAAAATTATATCGCAAATGACAGGCTTACAATTTGAATTCGTCAATGGGTTTACCACTCAGGCACTAATGAATAAGTTTGCTCAAGGTGAATTGGATATCGTCCATTCTTTAACTTCCGAACACCCTCTTAATTTCACGGGTAATAGCGCGGAGATGTATACCGTAGCGCTCGGGGTGGCGATGAACAATGGGAAGCAGTTGCCGAGTGAACTGAGTGAATTACAACAAGGCAGAGTTGGGGTGATTGAAGGGCGTGGAATTCAGCAGTTATTACAAAAACGATCGCCTCAATTAACCATCATTCCGATTGCGGATTTTGAACAGGCAAAGGCTCGACTATTAGGCGGTGGCATTGACTATGTGATCGATAGTTATTTTGCGCTTAATGAAATGAAAGGTGCGGCAGATGCGGACAAGATCAGTGTTGGACACTTAAATGATTTGAATCAGGTTGCTTTTAATCTCTATACGAACAAACCTAATGCTCATCTGCTCCCTTTGATTGAGCAAGCTATTAAACAAATTAGCCCAAAGCAAAAACAGAGGTTGCGACTGAAGTGGCTCGATGAAGATGTATCTAAAGGCGTTTTTGTCCCTTATCCTGAACTCTACAATTTATCACTGGATTCCTCATTACATAAACAGATGATTTCAGCCCAAAATGGAGAGCGATTTTTATATGTCACTCCTGTATCAACGAGCGGTGCGCTAGAGTATTTCGCTGTTGTTGTGCCCAGCGAAGTCATTACCGCACAAGTAATCGACCGATTGGTCACTTCAATCAGTATTACGATCGGTATTATGTTACTTCTCCTGCCGATTGCGTGGGTATTTGGTTCGCCGATAGTGCAGCCCATCAGCCATTTAAGACGAGAAACGTTGCGTATTAAACAGAGGCAGTTTAGTCAAGTACGTTTAGTCGACACACGCATCAAAGAGGTTCACGAACTTTCGCTATCCATGGTTGATATGGCAAGCGAAATTGAACGACATGCCAAGGAGCGTGAGGCGTTTATTGATGCATTTATTTGCCTAATAGCACAAGCGATCGATGACAAATCTCCTTATACCGCGGGCCATTGTAACCGAGTGCCAGAGCTGGGAGTTATGTTGGCTAAGATTGCTGAAGAGACCGATTCAGGCAAATTTAAAGATTTTCGTTTTAATAACGAAGATGAACGACGAGAGTTTAGAATTGCCGCTTGGTTGCACGATTGTGGAAAAATAACCACACCGGAGCATGTGGTTGATAAAGGCACTAAACTGGAAGCGAATTATAACCGTATTCATGAAATACGCACTCGCTTTGAAGTGTTGTGGCGGGATGCGGAAATTGAGTATTTACGTTCACTATTGGATCAAAGTAGTGACAAAGCGAGTGCGTTTGAAAAGCTGCATAATCGCCAATCAGAACTTAAACAGGACTTTGAATTTGTTGCAAAAGCCAATGTTGGCGGCGAGTTTATGAGTGACGATAAGATTGAAAGGGTGAAGAGCATCGCCAAACAAACTTGGTTACGTCATTTTGATAATCGTCTTGGTCTATCTCCATTTGAGGAGTTAAGCAAAGTCCCCCCGCAAGGTTCATTACCAGTGAAAGAGTCTTTATTGGCTGATAAACCTGAGCATATTATTCATCGCGTTCGTCAAATTGAGTTTGAAGAAAAACACGGTATTCAAATGGAAGTGCCGACGCACCAATACAATTATGGTGAAGTTTATAATCTCACGATTTCTCGCGGTACTTTAACACCGGAAGACCGTTTCAAAATCAACGAACATATGATTAGCGGTATTAAAATGCTGGAAGCGTTGCCATTCCCTCCTGAACTATCGAATGTACCGCGCTTTGCTTCTACTCACCATGAAACGATGGATGGTCGCGGTTACCCGAGAAAGCTGACAGCGTCGGATCTTTCTGTCCCGGAAAGGATTTTGGCTATTGCGGATATTTTTGAAGCACTTACCGCAGCAGACCGACCTTACAAAAAAGCCAAGCCATTCAGTGTGGCGATTGACATTATGCATAAGATGGCCCTGGACAAACACATTGATAAAGATTTGTTCTTACTATTCTTAACAAGTGGCGGATTTCAGCAGTATGCAGAGCAATACCTTCCGCCAGAACAAATTGATCATGTCGATATCCGCAAATACATAAACCAGCCAGAGCCGGCTTAATCGCAACGGCTAAAACGATATAAACAAGGAGTGATATTCACTCCTTGTTATTTTAATCAAAGCACTCAATTAAGATAATGGCTGAGAGCAGCTTTAAGGTTCACACGATTTCGATTGTAAAATTTGATGTGAATATTGGCAGTTTTCATTGATTGTCTTGACGCTTCCGAGCAAACTGAGGCTACTTATAACCCATTAATTAGTCTAGCAGTGATCACGATAACCCCCGCTCGCGAAAGCGATCTATATGCGTTGAATGAATTGATGTATCAGCTTCATCATGAGCATCATGTCCAAGCACCAGACAGTTTTAAAACAGCAGAAGAAATTGAGCAAGAGAAGAGCATAGCGCGCTATTTGGATAATCCAGACTGTTTAGTGTTTGTTGCAACCGTGGAGAGTAAAGTGGTTGGTTTTATCACTGGTCATTTTTGTGAATTGATTTCAACGGTGAGTAAGCCAGTGCAAATGGGCAGTATTGACGAATTGTATGTATTGCCCGAATTTCGTAAGCAAAACATTGCTCAGCAGCTCTATTCGACCCTGGAGAAAAGGTTGTTTGAATATGGCGTGAAGGAAGTGTTCGTAGAAGTTTGGGACTTCAATTCCAGTGCCTGTCAGTTTTACTTTAAATCTGGTTTCGCGCACCATATCCACTGGCTAAGAAAGTCGATTCAATGATGAATAAAGCATATGTAAGAATATTCAGTTTAATGGCTGGTGTGATCTTTTCTGTTTTTTGTAGTGCACAGGTTTTCGCGCAGCCTAAAGGTGCTGTTTGTATTATCAATGCCAATAATCAAATCGTGGTTGTTGATGAAATCCTTACGGGTAAAGTGTCGTTACCGGCCGGTACGATTGGTGCGGATGAATTACCCCAAGTCGCCGCTCAAAGAGAGGCGTGGGAAGAGACAGGGTTAGTCGTGACGGTCGGTGAAGAACTGGCGCGAAATGAAAAGGCGATATTTTATCACTGTGTGTCGGATTCAGAGATTATCGCCTTTCAACAACAAGATAAACGGGAAGGGCGAGTATTACCCAACTGGTTTGCACCTCATTATGGTATTGAAGTCTCATCGGCACGTTTAATTGATCCAAAGCAACTGAATGTTGCCGATTATCGTTATCCACAGCAATGGCCGTTGGTACAAGACTTGTTTGCGAAAACAGTGCCTCAGTCAGTCAATTATGTGAGTAATCTCTTCGAGGCTGCACCGGGATACAATCAGGTAGAGTTGCAATGGATTGCCTCGTTGCAATCGTGGGTCGCTCATTTAGATAGCCGTGTCTCGAGTTTTGTCGATAGCTTTCTGCTTACGGGGTTAGTGTTTACGTCAAGCTGGTGGCTACTGCTATTATTGCCTATTTGCTATGGCTATTTTGAACGTAATTTTACGCTCAAGTTACTCTTTACCTTGATCATCACCACTTTATTAGTTCAAGTTGGTCAACTTGGTTTTGCTCAACCAAGGCCATATGTCTATCTGCCATTATTGGAGAAAGGTACGCAAGTTGGCTTTGGTTTGCCAAATCTTGCTATTGCTCTGTGGGCTGTCGTGATTACGATGCTTCTAAAGCGTACCCGTCTATGGAGCTTTAACAAAGGCTCAATGGTTTGTATCGCTCTGTTAGGTTGGCTATCCATCGCCTTGGTTTACAGTGGAAGTGCCTTTGTCCTTGATTGCTTGGCTGGGTTATTGCTTGGTTGGCTGTGCGCTTGGCATATGACGCGTCTAGACCGACAAATTGGTGTTGAGAGTGAACAGTTATTCCAACAAAAAGGTGTCTGGCTTCTGGCGATGACAGCAAGTGGTATTTTACTGTTGTGGTGGCAAACCCCGATGTTACTCACATTGGCACTGATGACCACGGTGATATTATTGGTCATGATGTGCGTACGTTTGCCTGAGCGAGTGACTATGCGGTCAATGATGCTTCTAATACTATTATTGGTTGCTTGTTCATTGGCATTATCAGGGCTTCATAAACAAGTAGATAGCAGCAACTTATACGCACTGCTTGTTGATGGGTTGCATTGGCCGCTATTACTCCTTGTTTCTGCAAGTTATCTGATGATGAATAAAACAAAGGCCTAGCGATGCTAGGCCTTTGGCTATTTAGTGGCAGGATCGGAATCCTCGTGAATCGTTAGCATTTGAACTGGGCAACCAGTTGGTCTAGCTGTTCACATTGTTGATTCAAACTGTCGATTTTATGTTCTGCTTGGCCAACTATGTCGACAACTTCTGAACTGTTGGTCGCAATACGAACGATGTTTTCCGTTACTTGCTCGCTGACTTCGCTCTGCTGAACCGCTGCTGCTGCGATGTGTGTGTTCATATCGCTCATGCTTGAAATCGCTGTCAGGATAGCTTGTAGTGATTGACTGGCTTGACCCGCTGATTCGATAGTACTTTCGCTACTATGACGGCTTGATTCCATGACACTAACCGCTTGTTGCGCACCTTGCTGCAACTTTTCAATCATGTTGTGAATTTCACCCGTACTCTGTTGGGTACGACTTGCAAGAGAGCGAACCTCATCGGCGACAACAGCAAAGCCGCGACCTTGCTCACCAGCGCGCGCAGCTTCGATAGCGGCGTTCAGTGCCAATAGGTTGGTTTGCTCTGCAATGCCACGAATGACATCTAATACAGAAGCGATGTTTCCAACATCCGCATCTAGATCGTGAATAACACCGCTTGCTTTTTCAATATCAGCGGCGAGATCACGGATAGAGCTGACGGTTTTATCCAGAGTTTGATTGGTCGATTGCACTTCAAGGTTGGCATTTTGACTCGCGTTAGCCGCTTCATTGGCATTATCACTCACTACACCACTGGTCGCTTGCATTTCGCTCACGGCGGTCGAAACGAGCTCACTCTCTTGTTGTTGCTGGGTGGTTTGTGAGGCGATAGTTTGAGAAATGGCAACTAGACCGCTTAGTTCCGTTCTGACCGAAGAGTTTGTCGCAACAACCTGCTGAATTGTCGCACGAATTTTCGATACAAACTGGTTAAAGCTTTTTGCTAATTGGCCAATCTCATCATTAGATTTTGATTCGATGGTCTGGTTAAGGTCACCTTCGCCCGAGGCAATTTCACGCATCGCGAGTTGAATATCTTCGATAGGTTTAACGATTGTGCGAATTAGAATAAAGCAGGTTGCAATCGCGAGAAGAATTACGACAAGTGTACCAAGTTGTAGCCACAACTCACCTTTCTCGGCGGCTTTGCTAACATCACTTTGCATTTCCAGTTTTTTGGCATCAATCTGATCTTTAACCACATTAAGTTGCTTACGTGTTGCCACAAACTGCTCTTCATACACTTGTTTGTTTTGCTGATAGATAGGAATCCAATCTGATTGAGGGTTAGCAAGAAGAGCCTCATAGCTGCTAAGCCATTGGTTACCTAATTCCACCAATTTATCAATCTCTTTCGTTGAAGAACCTGGAAGTACACCTGCATCGACGACGTTTTGAATTTTTTGCATACGCGGAATGGCTTTGTACGCATTATCTTCATATTCAAAGTGGTTAAAATCGATCGCTTCTTGGTTGTTTTCCGCCAGTGCGATACCTTGAATTGCGGACGTAGCTTGATAAAGATCTCGATAGGCATCTTCAATGGTGAACAAAGCGGGCATGATGACCTCGTTTAGGTCATCCGTTAATTTACTTTGTTGGTGAGAAATGGTGACATTGAAAACCGAACTAGCAGTAAAAAGAGCAATGATACCGATGAGAGGTAGGGTGATTTTTTGTTTTACGGTTAGATTACGCATCATTTTTGATCCTTTATTAAAATGAGCATGAGCCTGCATATGATAGCTTGTTTAAAAAGTGGAATCTTGTAGGAAAAAAAACTTAATGGACAAAATATTATAATCATATCAATTACATATTTTAATTAATTGCTTAATATTATGACGAGTGTCGTATTTCGTACTGTATGTTGTTGAGTGATGCTGATTTTTATAGTTACGACATTGGTTATTTATTGATGAATAATCTAAGCGATTAAAAAGTAGGAACATACGATTGCGTTATTTGACCTAGACAAATGAGTGCTATATCGTCACGACCCAAGACAATGATGTGTAGCATAGGGTGACGTACGGTTTGTACAAATTAAATGAAATGTTTGAAACGATTCAAGGTGAAGGAGCATTCACCGGAACACCTTCGGTTTTTATCCGTCTGCAAGAGTGTGCGGTCGGTTGTGCTTGGTGTGATACCCAGCAGACGTGGAGTGCGGACCCTGAAGATGAAGTGAAGTTAGTTGATATACTCGCTAAACAAGGGGATTCATCAACATGGTGTCGTGTTTCGAGCGCTGAGATCGTCGCGTTGTATCAACAAAAATACAGTGCTAAACATATCGTGATCACTGGTGGTGAGCCTTGTATCTATGATTTACGACCTTTAACCGAGGCGTTTGAAAGCATTGGTTGTGTTTGTCAGGTTGAGACTAGTGGTACTGCGGATATTAGAGTGTCCGAACAGACGTGGGTGACAGTGTCACCAAAAATTGCAATGAAAGGCCGTCTTGAAGTTCTTGAAGGTTCATTAATCCGCGCTAACGAGATCAAGCATCCAGTCGGAACACAAAAAGACATTCAGCAGTTAGATGATTTACTTGCAGGGGTTACCATCAAGCCTTCAACTGTGATTGCTTTACAACCGATAAGCCAAAAGAACAGAGCTACGCAATTATGCATTGATACCTGTATTGCTCGTAACTGGCGTCTTTCAATCCAAACGCACAAATACCTTGAAATTGCTTAGTAAGGAAAACTCAATGAAAAAAGCAGTGGTTGTTTTTAGTGGTGGTCAAGATTCCACCACGTGTCTTGTACAAGCATTGAAAGAGTATGATGAGGTTCACGCGATTACCTTTGATTATGGTCAGCGTCATAAGTTAGAAATTGAGGTCGCACAACAGTTGGCCATTGAACTTGGTGTTGCGGCACATAAAGTAATGGATGTCGGTTTATTGAATGAACTCGCCATTAGCTCGTTAACTCGAGATGACATTCCCGTGTCTCACGAACTGCAAGAAAACGGCTTGCCAAACTCATTTGTGCCAGGGCGCAACATTCTTTTCTTAACTTTGGCGGGTATTTACGCGTATCAAATTGGCGCTCAGAGCGTTATTACAGGTGTGTGTGAAACAGATTTTTCAGGCTATCCTGATTGCCGTGATGAGTTTGTAAAGGCGATGAACAGTGCATTAGTTAAAGGCATGGATCGTCAATTCACTATTAAAACACCGCTGATGTGGCTCAATAAAGCTGAAACATGGGCCTTGGCCGATCAATATGACGCGTTATGCTTGATTCAAGAAAAAACACTTACATGTTATAACGGGATTATAGGTAGTGGTTGTGGTGATTGCCCAGCTTGCGAACTTCGCAAAGTGGGCCTCAATCAGTATTTAGAGGATAAACAGACCATTATGCAGCAATTAGTACAGAAGCAAGCTACTGATAGCTGATTTTTGACTACTGATATGCATCGATAATGCGATTCTTACCCTCGGTTTTTGATTTGTAAAGCGTGTGGTCGAGAATCGCATATAGCTCGTCAAAATCACTCAGTGCTTTTGAGGTGGCTAAATAACAGAAGCTTGTTGATATAGAAAGCGACTCGCCATTGTCTGATTTAAAGCCGGCCTCGGCAATTGCGTGATGAAGCCGTTCAATTCTCTCAGTTACATCCAGCTCGTCGACTTCGGTTAATAGGACCATAAATTCTTCTCCGCCAAGGCGGCCAACGATATCTGAGTTATGCAATTGACTTTGAATCTTAGCAGTGACGTGTTGCAAAGCACGATCACCGCATGAATAGCCGTATTGATCGTTAAAACTTTTAAAATCATTTAGATCGATAATAACCAACACGTGTTTCAACGTACTGTTGCTGGCGACTTTTTGCTGTTTAATTTGTCTTATGGCAGCAGATCGAGTTAAAGCCTCGGTTAAGTTATCTTTTTCATATCGTGCAGTTTCATTACGGCGGTAGTAGATATAGCCGATGAAACTCAATGCTAGTAATACGATTCCAAATAACGCCAAATGATTTTTCTCTTTTAATCTGGATAATTGTGCACGCAAAGCTGCATTATCAATCGTCAGTTCAGAGACTCTGCTTTCGTTGTCAAAATTTCGTCTCGCGGTATCAAGAGCTATAAATGCTGAACGATGCTCTTTATCGCGCTTGCTTAGTTCCGAACGGGCGTATAAGCGATAATAGGAGAGAGCGAGGCTAAAGTTACCTTGTAACTCAGATAGTTCTGCGAGTAGCTTGAGTGATTTGGTTTTAAGTCGCTCACTACTCACCGACTCAGCGAGATCATGTGCTTGGAGCGCAAACTCCCTTGCTGCGAGAAGTTTATCTTGTTGTTTATGAGCGGACGCGAGAGTAAGGTAGATCTCACCGCGAATTTGTGGATTATCTTGTTTGGTTGCGCTCTCTAATGCGCTGAGTAGGTAACGGGTACCTTGCTCGAACTTGCCTAAACCAATGTATGATTGACCTAAACCGAGTTGTGCAAACGTGAGTCCAATGAGGTGACTATATTGTTTAACTATTTGTTTCGACAGCGTAAAATGTTCGATTGCCGTTCTATAGTCCCCTTGTTTTAGGGTCACCTTTCCCATGCTGTGATGCGATTGTGCCTGTTTTAATGGCGACATGTGCTCACCGCGCATGGTTAACGCAATATTGATATATTGCTTCGCTTTTTCAAAATGGCCCAGAGTCGATAGTAATAACCCAGCATCATTATAAATTCCGGATGAGTCAACGTAGTCCGGGATATGAGCTAACAATTTTTGATAGGTGTCGAGGGCTGCTTGATAGTTACCGAGAAACTCTTGATTGTTCGCGATAATGCGATGAGCCATGTGCTTGGGTAATAGAGCGTTAGGTGTATCTTCAATATGGGTGTTTAACGATGAGCAGTAAACATTGGCTTGTTGGTATTGTGCCTGGCGATTTAATACACGGCAGAGATGGTATTCAAAAATAATTTTTCCATCGAGCGAGTCTTTTTTTTCTGCGTATTTCAATAATGATCGATAGCGTTGATTAGCGGACGCGAAGTCGAGTTGTTCTTCAGCATTCAATGCGTCAATGAAGTTTTTCTCATGTGCGGTGAACTCTGCATCAAATAAGTGTTTTTTACTATGGTAAGGCTGACCATTCAGGATCATGAAACCGTGTAATTTACTGCTGACATATAACTTTTCAATGCCCGGTTCTAATGCATTGTAACGATCTTGCAGCAGTGATAATGCACGCGACTTGTCACTTTTCAATGCGTTCGCGTATGTTTCTTCCCATTGAGAATGTAAATCTTGGCTATTTGATGGAAAGGTAGCAAGCAAAGCGAAAGAGCAAGTGAGCTTAACCAGAATTCGGTTCATGAATCTCAGTGAATCATTAGTTATTGATTTAACAGTCTATAATAGGTGAGCTTCAATTAAGGAACAACGTATTGGTTATTGATAGTATTAGTGATGATGGTAAATGGGATGGGAGTCTCATTAGAGTGTTGGTTGCAATGATGGTTCTACAATAAAAGCAAAAAAAAACGCCAGTGTTGGCGTTTTTTCTAAAGGGTTATTTATAGATATAGCTTAGCAAGGTCGCTAGGCTCAAGCTCTTTACCCTCTAGTGTCGCATTCCAGTTAGTACCTACAAGAACACCGTCTTCTGCAAGAGTCAGTAACCAATCCTCAACAAAGATGTCGAGTGGGATTTCGAGCACTTCGAAATCTGCCCATTCTTCAACGTTATGCGTTTGCGCATCTTCCTTCGTTGACCAAAATGGCATCACTTCACTTTCTTCAAACTCAGTCGAGTCACAAGATAACCAACCTTCTTCGTTACGCAAGCCCCAAACAAGTTGAGTTGATTTTGTCTCTTCAACAAAAAGTGCCAAGTTTGCTTCGATATCAGCCGTTAATTTGCTCATAGTTATACTCTCATAGATAGAATTGCCGTAAGGTTAGCACCGCATTGCGTGGATACCAATAAAAAAGGGAGCAATTGCTCCCTAAATTTAATAATTGGTTGTTATTTGGGTAACCGGGTGAAAATAGTCCATTCTTTAACGACATCTCCCTTGTAACCTATCACGTTTGCAATCACCTTGCGGTTGCGTGCGTGACTAATCTCATCGTCACCAAAGTCTTCAAGATGCGTTTCACCATAACCGACAATTGTTACACGATCTGCCGGTATGCCATAGGACTCAATTCTTTCATCAACGGCGATAGCACGCTGTTTTGACAAGGCAAGATTATACTCTGCATTGCCCACCTTACTCGCATAGCCTTGTATCTCGATAGAAGTTTCGGGATATTGCTTAAGAAACTCAGACATTTGACGAATTTGGTTGTTAAATAGTGGTTGGATGTAGCTTGAATCATTAGCAAACAAGATATGTAAGCCAAACTGCTCACTTGAAGTGACGACCAAACCACAGCCATCGTTATCGATCTTTGAACTTAATGGCGTCTCGGTACACAGATCTCGCGCGTTAATGACGCCATCGTTGTCATCATCTTGAAGATCAGCAACTTGGGTTGGCACTGGTGTTGCTATGTAGTCGTATTGACTGTCTCGATTGACACAAGCAGTCAGGCTTAAGCTAATGATTGATAAAGTAAGGATATTTTTCATCATATTAGTACTCTGCTGCTTGATTCCATGCTGTTGGTGTATCGACGCGTAGTGACTCGAGTAATCGACCGGTCGCGTTTAATACTCGATATTTTGCAAACTGCTCTTGATATTTTGCATCTAGGTAGCCTTTACGCGCTTCAAACAATTCGTTTTCGGTATTGAGAACGTCTAAGAGGGTTCGCTTTCCGAGCTTGTATTGTTTTTCGTAGGCAATCACTGTTTCTGATGCAGAATCTACGTGATCCGCTAAAAACTCTTTCTGCTGTACGGTGAGATCGAGAGCGCTCCAGGACAAACGAAGTCCTTCTTCTACTGAGCGGTAAGTTCTATCACGCAGATCTTTTGCTTTATTCAGTTGATATGCCGCACTTTCAGTTCGGTCAGCATCAGAACCACCATTGAAAAGGTTGTAGCGCAATCTTAGCATGGCTGAAAATTCGTCACTTTCGCCGACAATTCCACCAGCATCATCACGCCAAATTTGCGACGCTTCTACTGAAAGGGTTGGGTAATTAACCCCTTTACTTTGGTCGTATTGAAATCTGGCTGAATCAACATCAACAAGGGCCACTTGAATGACTGGGTGGTGATCTTTTGCAAGGTCGAGTGCTTCTCCCAATGTATAAGGTAGTGAAGCTTCATCAGCACGCGGGAATACAAGGCCTAGTGGTGCTTGCCCAACAATACGTTTGAATTGTGTGTGTGTATCAAACATGTTGTTTTGTGCCGCAATCAAATTGCCATGGGCTTTTGCGATACGAGCCTCGACTTGTGAAAGGTCGGCGGTTGATCCGATACCTGATTCAACTCGTTTTTTGATATCAGTATGAATTTTTTTGTGGACCGCTAAGTTAGCCTCTGAAAGCTTTAGCACATCGTAGGCTTTGGTTGCGTCGAGATAGATTTTCGACACATCAAGCGCCATGTCAGATGCATCAGCAAGTAACTGAAAGCGTACCGATTCAGCATCAGCCGCGGTTCTGTCCATGTCGTTTAACGTCGCGTTCCCGTCCCACAGTAGTTGCGTTAGGCTTAAGGTCGCTTCTTTACGGGTCAGTTCGTTATCAATTCCAGATGCTAGATCGACACTTTCATAACCAATACCTGCGTCCAAGTCGATTTTAGGTAGGTACGCACCACCAGAAGCTTCGGCGTCATAAAATTTACTTTGGTACTCGTTGTAGGCCGCCTTTATCTCTGGATTGTTATTTAGAGTGAGTGAAACGGCTTGTTCTAATGTTTGGCCGTGAACATTCAAGCTAGCAGCGACAAGTAAACTGAGCGTGCTGAGTTGTCTTATTTTCACCATTATTCTCCTAGAAATGCTCCTTGGTGAAGGATACTACTCAAAAGTGGGTCTTAAATTTGAGAATAACCCGCCTGTTATCAACTAAATTAACATTGAGAACAGCAGATCGCTATTTAAATTAATAACAAAAGTACAACACTGAATGAGATTATTACATTTGAGAAAAGCGATGTGGTGTTTTTTTTGAACGCATTTTTTTGGGGTGATACTAGACGCATCGTTATCCACCTTTACTGACAACGGTGTTATCAAAAAATACTGGTATTTTATTTGTGATAGTCTCAATGATGGTAATTAGGGGTAATTTGTTAGTTAAAATCTTTTTTATTTGTAATTGGGGTGTTAATTTGCCGAGAAGTGTGAATAGGATTTGCTTGCTTAAGCAACAAATTTTGTGACGAAAGTAACGTATATTTCAGTTGAGGCAAAATTTATGGGCATTGGTGGCTTTTTGTCATTGGCTAATTTGGCCAGTGGTCAGGTTCTGGTAATCGATATTAATGGTGACATAAGAATACTTAATAACGGAGAACAGCCACTACCTGGGGAATTAGTGCTCGATTTTCCGAGTATGGAACAAGCAGATCATATAAGCGCGCAGCAAGTAGACAATAATGGTCAACTAAATGATGTATCTCAAGATATCGCGGGGATAATATCGGCTATTGAGCAGGGAGAAGACCCAACATTGTCTGACCCTGAGCTTGCGCCTGCTGCCGGCGGTCCACAAGGCTCAAGTCTTGGCTTGTCAGGAACGGTAGGCCGTGATGGAAGTGAAGTGCTTGCTGAGACCATATTTCAAACTGAGGGTGCCAGCCCTCTATTACTTTCGCGTACTCAAAGCCAGGGTTTGCTTCAATTGCTCAATTCTCCTGCGGATTCATTGACAGGTATTACACCTACTACGCCAACTATTCCAGCGACTCCACAAAACCCACCTACAGCAGTCGATGATCCGGTTGGTTTTAGCCTTACTCAAGGGGATATGTCACCAGCAACGGGCGCGAGTAGTGGATGGGGGGATGTGACGTTATCAGGAAGCTTCAATGGCATTGATGCGACCATCAATGTCCTCGACGATGATCGAATTGGAGTGACAGATGGCGCATCTTGGGCTGGTCCAACTGGGCAACTGCAATACGACAGAGAGTCAGGTCAATCAGAAAGACTGAGTATCAAGTTTGCTCAACCAGCCACAGAAGGACGTTTTGCTGTTACTAACTTATATACGAATGAAGGCGAAGGTAAGGCGAATCATGAAACTGGCACTTGGGTGGCTTATCTAAATGGTGTTGCAGTCGCCAGTGGAGTGATAGAAGCGGCCAATAATGGCGGAAAAACGTTCGTTGATATAGATACTGATGGTTATGCCTTTGATGAAGTGGTATTTCAAGCCAATGAATATGGCAATGGCTTGGTTGATGATACCCAAAACGATTCTTCAGACTTTTATATTGCCGGTATTGAAGTGAGTTCAAAAGATACTTATGCCACCAATCAAGGCGAAGAGTTAAGAATACCAATTGCTGATATCCTCGCTAACGATAGTGATCTCGATGGCGATACGCTTACCATCACTTTTGTTAATGCGGATGGGACAAGAGGTGAAGCTCGTATTGAAGGTGATGAAATCGTATTTCAACCAAATGGCGCTACGTTTGGTTCTACTCAGTTAGAGTATCAAATTACCGATGGTAATGGCGGTTTTGATGAAGCAATCATTAATGTCATTGTTAATCCTAAACCTGAAGATTCACTCGTCAGCGGCGTGTTCTTACGTGACTCTGATGGCGTAGAGCAGGACACCAATCAAGTCAATGAAGGTGAGTCGTTGATTTATACCGTCGTATTGGATAAACCAACATTTGGCCCAACAACCTTTGATGCATTGTTTTCTGGAAGTGCAGATGGTAGTGATGTGGATTACTCAAGTTTAACCTTTACTAACGGTGTGACACTGGTGGAAGGCGCTAATCCAGGCGAATTTCAATTTGTTGTTCCTGAGGGGGTTAAAGAGTTTGATGTTTACGTCCCAACTATCGTTGATGGTCAGCAAGAAGATCCTGAGCAGTTAACATTGACCGTTGGTTCGACTAACAGTGATGGCGCTTTAGTTGAATCGTCAGGAAGCGGAACGATTATTGACAATAGCGCCCCAAGCTTTGATTCAGACCCATTTGCTTACCAATTGAGCCAAGGTGACATGCGCACCGCAGATAACGGAAAAGATGCGCCAGAAGATAATGAACTGCAATGGCAGGACGTCACTCTGAGTGCGCAGTTTGGATCTCAAACCGCGAATGTGAGTGTTGATAGTAATAATGGCCAAGTGGGGATTGATGATGGCGCTCCGCAAAATGGTCCTACGGGTCAAATTCAATATGACCGTGAAAGCGGCACATCCGAAAAATTAAGCGTTAAACTTGATGCGCCAGCTACCTCAGGCAGCTTTACTATTTCTCGTTTATTTGCCAATGAAGGTGAAGGGAATGACAACCATGAAGCAGGTAGCTGGATTGCGTATTTAGATGGTGTTGCCGTCGCTAGTGGTTCCTTTGATGGTGCTGAATTAGGTCGAGGAAATAAAGGTGAATTCCAGATAGAGACGAATGGTTATGCGTTTGATGAAGTTGTGTTCTCCGCGACCGAATACAGCGAAGGTGTCCAAACCGAAAGCGCAGAAGGTAAGCAGGATTCGTCAGATTACTTTTTGGCGGGCATTGAAGTTGAAGCTAAGGATGGCTTTACTATTATTCGTGGTACCACACTCACCATCCCAGCCGAGTTGTTGCTTAATAATGCACACGATCTTGAAGGGGACAAGCTTAGTATTGGTGACATTTCCGTTCCTTATGCGGCGGGCGGGGTAAAGATTGTCGATGGTAATATCGAGTTTTATTCTCGTAGTGCGTATAAGGGTGATACCGTAATTTCGGTCGAAATCGTTGATGAACATGGCGGTAGCACGGTTGCTGAGATTCCGGTAAGTCTTAAAGGCGCACCACATGCAGCGGAGGTTATATCCGAAGATCTAACTGCTATTGCGGTTAACGGGGATGAATACTCACAGCTTGAAGTTGCCTTCGACAAAGTGACTTTAGAGCCGACTATGTATCAATTGGATTTCTCTTTCATCAATGGCCAAATTGATGCTGCAAATGATCTTTCGTTTACTAATGGCGTCAAAGTGATCTCGCAAGACAGCTCAAGTTTTATTTTGGAGATCCCTGAAGGAATCAAAGATTTCGATATCTATGTCGATGCGGATAAATTGTCTGCAGGAAGTGATGCCACCATTGTTGCTGCAGAGACGTTAAGTTCAACAAAGAGCGCGACAGATGGCAATGATATTATTGTCGGAGAAGAGAGTGATGATCAACTAGAGGGTAAAGCCGGTGATGATTTACTGGTTGCGCGCGCTGGTGATGACACTTTACTGGGCGGCCTTGGTGAAGATACTTTAATTGGCGGATTAGGTGCGGATATTTTAACCGGTGGCGATGAGGCTGATATTTTTAAATGGCTTGATTTTGAATCATCAGCAACGAATATCGATACTGTTACCGATTTTGAGCTAGGCGCTGACAAGTTAGATGTGACCGAATTACTTGGCAATGAACCTTCTATGCAAGATATGTTGGATAATATTGTGATTGAAAAGGGCAATAATCTCGATATTACGCTTTCTGATGGTGATGGCAGTGGGATTAAGATCTCGCTCGAAAATAGTAATAATCAATTTGACTCGATCGATTCAGGCCCAGTCACTGGCGATAATTTAAAAGTGTTAGTGGATTCACTATTCGTTAATTTACCCGATTAAACCAAAATTAATTACTAAAGGGCCTTACGGCCCTTTTTTTATACTTAAATTCAGGTTGAAAGTATTAGAAAAGTATGAGTGATCTTCTGCGAAGAATGGAAGGGAATTTATTTAAATTGTCTTAAATACGAGATGTTAAATTAGTTAATAATAGTGAGGTTAATAAGTTACGCGAGCCGATGTATGACATTTAGTTCATGGCTTACATATCATTCTTAATCGCGCGAATTGTTAATCTCGGATTTATCAGGAATTAAGTCCGATAGCAAAAAATAAGTGCATATAGTAATCAAAGGACGCCAAAGTGATTAGTCAATCAGATCAAAAAAACGACCCGCTAAACACCTCGACAAAAGTAGCTAACAATAATAACAGTGTACAGCAGAGTGCCAATCAGCCACCCATTGCAGTTAATGATCCCGTCAGTTATACCTTAGTTCAAGGTGACATGACGCTTGATTCAAGCATCAATGGTGCGGGTTGGGATGAAGTCACACTTTCTGGCTCGTACAAAGGTGAGCAAGTCGAAATAAAGATTGATGATGAAGATCGCGTAGGCGTGACGGAAGGCGCGCCATGGGCGGGCCCTTCTGGCCAGGTGCAATATGATCGCGTTGAAGGTGAATCAGAAAAGCTAAGCGTCAAATTTGATAAACCAGCGACGAGCGGTAAATTTGCGACAACGAATTTGTATGAAAATGAAGGTGAAGGTCAGAACAATCACGAATTTGGCGTGTGGATTGCTTACCTAGATGGCAAACCCGTTGCAAGTGGTTCATTTGAAGGCTCTTACAAAGGCGGAAAAACACTGTTTGAGATTGACACCGATGGTAAAGCGTTTGATGAAG
>NZ_AFWD01000073.1:0-545 GCF_000222565.1 Vibrio sp. N418 | reverse complement strand
TACATAACGCCCTGTTAAGGGGTGAGCAACGCTATACCGAAGCAGCCGCAAACCACCTTAATCACTTAAACCAACGCATAGTGAAAATGCCACGCGTTGCGAATCCCTCTTGAACAGTTTGTTATGTGTTTGTCTCCCCCAAACTCAGAGAGTCGTATAGCGAAACATACTGAGTGAATTTTTCAATATTTTCTGGTGTAGCTTCCATTATTGGGGAACTATCGTCGAAAGGTGAATAAAGCAGCCCTCTCGGATCTGTTTTTACTGATGCAACGTATTTTTTATTTGTTTCTATGGGTTGATAAACAATCTCGTATTCTTCACTTTTTGCTATGCGAGAAAAGCCAACCATTCCTGAAGAAGTGATACCAGGCATATTCAAAAATTCGTGAATATCGATCTCATGCAACTCATAAACGTCATCGCCGACTTTCAACTCAACAAATGACCGAGATGAGAAAACAACAATATCAACCCTGTCGTTTAGATTCATAAACCACCTTATACTAAAAACACATAACGCCGCATTAAGTGGTGAACAACGC
>NZ_AFWD01000074.1:0-4354 GCF_000222565.1 Vibrio sp. N418 | reverse complement strand
CAGATGTGACCGCGCGTATCGCGATTGAAGCCGGTATTGCTGACTTCTGGTACAAGTATGTTGGCTTTGATGGTCGTATTATCGGTATGACAACGTTCGGTGAGTCAGCACCCGCTGAACAACTGTTTGAAATGTTTGGTTTCACCGTTGACAACGTAGTGAATACTGCGCAAGAGTTACTGGCTTAATTGCCGCTTGCTAGCTAAATAAAAATAGCTTCTTAAAACTGAAAAACCGAGCGATTGAGCTCGGTTTTTTTATATCGGTATTTTTTATCAGTAGAAGAATGATGCGCTATTCGTGCTCGTGGCCTTTATTGTCTAGCTCTTTTAAGCCACAAACTTTGCAGGTAACGTAGCGATCCATGTCGTGATAGTTGCCACCATTGATAAAGGTATGGGCAAATAATTTGATTCGTCCTAAAAGGCTAGGGTCTGAATCGTATTTGCTTGGCTTACGTACTAATACTTCGCTGTATGGCGTTTCATTATTGCATGCTTTACAAAAGTGAGTATCGCTTGATGATGGCATATCCAGCTCCTTTGGCTTCAATATGATGACGATAGCTTGGTTAATAAATGCACAAACAAGCAGTTGATTCAATGGTTATAAACTGGGTCACAGAATCATTACATTGTTGTTTAGGCGAAGGTCACTCTTTTACTGCGCTTTACTGGTAGATCGGTTAGTATTTGTGGCACGAAATAGGATGCTGCATTAAAAACGATAGGCGATGGAATTATGCTGAAAGTTGCGATCAATGGATTTGGACGGATCGGTCGTAATGTGTTGCGAGCTGTGTATGAAAGCGGCAAGCACCAACAGATCAAAATTGTCGCGGTGAATGAGTTAGCCCAGCCTGAAGCGATGGCGCATTTGCTGCAATACGATACCAGTCATGGCCGATTTGCCAAAAAAATCAGCCATGATCAAGAACACCTCTACATACACCACGAAGCGGGTGAGCACGACACGATTCGAATTTTGCATCTTGGTGAAATTGATCTGCTGCCATGGCGCGATCTGGATGTTGATATTGTGCTCGATTGTACGGGGGTTTATGGTTGCCGAGCGGATGGCCTTGCGCATATCGAAGCGGGGGCGAAGAAAGTGCTTTTCTCTCATCCGGGCGCGAATGACCTCGATAACACCATTATCTATGGTGTTAACCATCATACTCTAACCTCTCAGCACACCATTGTTTCTAATGGTTCTTGTACCACCAATTGTATTGTACCAATTATTCAGGTTCTCGATGACGCATTTGGCATTGATTCTGGCACTATTACCACCATTCACTCTTCGATGAATGACCAACAAGTGATCGATGCTTATCATCCCGATTTACGCCGAACACGCGCAGCAAGCCAATCGATTATTCCGGTTGATACCAAGCTTCACAAAGGAATAGAAAGAATATTCCCGAAATTTTCTAACAAGTTTGAAGCGATTTCCGTGCGCGTGCCGACGGTTAACGTCACAGCAATGGATTTAAGTGTCACAATTAGTACAAATGTGAAAGTTAATGACGTAAATCAAACCATTGTTAATGCATCTCAGTGTACATTACGTCATATTGTTGACTATACTGAAGCGCCGCTCGTATCGGTGGACTTCAATCACGATCCACACAGTGCCATTGTTGATGGCAGCCAGACGCGAGTAAGCGATGGCCATTTAGTCAAAATGCTGGTGTGGTGTGATAATGAATGGGGCTTTGCAAACCGTATGCTGGATACCGCATTAGCGATGCAAGCTGCGCACGAAGCCCAATGATTACGGATAAATAATTTATTTCTTCCCTTGAAATAAATCGGAGCGAGCTCCATATCCATAATCAGTTAAAGAATTCACAGGCTTGGCAAGGCTGCCGAGTAGTTAAAACTTTATTAATTTAATATTTGAGAGGACAAATCATGTCTGTAATCAAGATGACTGACCTGGATCTTGCAGGTAAACGCGTATTCATCCGTGCTGACCTAAACGTACCAGTAAAAGACGGTAAAGTAACTTCAGATGCACGTATTCTTGCATCGCTACCAACTATCAAACTTTGCCTAGAAGCTGGCGCAAAAGTTATGGTTACTTCTCACCTAGGTCGTCCTACTGAAGGCGAATACGCAGAAGAGTTCTCTCTAGCTCCTGTAGTTAACTACCTAAACGACGCACTAGATTGTGAAGTTAAACTAGCGAAAGACTACCTAAACGGTTTAGAACTAAACGCTGGTGAGCTTGTTGTTCTAGAAAACGTTCGCTTTAACAAAGGCGAGAAGAAAAACGAAGAAGAACTGTCTAAAGCATACGCAGCGCTATGTGATGTATTCGTAATGGATGCATTCGGTACAGCTCACCGTGCACAAGCATCAACTCACGGTGTTGGCATGTTTGCTGACGTAGCTTGTGCTGGCCCTCTACTTGCCGCTGAACTAGAAGCACTTGGTAAAGCGATGAGCAACCCAGAGCGTCCACTAGTGGCTATCGTTGGTGGTTCTAAAGTATCGACTAAGCTGACAGTTCTTGAGTCTCTATCTAAAATCGCTGACCAACTTGTTGTTGGCGGTGGTATCGCGAACACTTTCATCGCAGCTGAAGGTCACAACGTAGGTAAGTCTCTATACGAAGCAGACCTAGTTGAAACCGCTAAAAAGCTAATGAAAGAGTGTGCGATTCCAGTAGCAACTGACGTTGCTTGTGCAAAAGCATTTGATGAAAACGCAGAAGCTGAAATCAAGAACGTTGCTGACGTTCAAGATGACGACATGATCTTCGACCTAGGTCCAGATTCAACTGCAGTTCTAGCTGACATCATTGCGAACGCAAAAACTATCCTTTGGAATGGCCCAGTAGGTGTATTCGAATTCAAGAACTTCGAAGCAGGTACTAAAGGCATTTCTGAAGCAATCGCTAAGTCTGCAGGTTTCTCTGTAGCAGGCGGTGGTGACACGCTAGCAGCAATCGACAAGTTCGGTATCAAAGCTGATGTTTCTTACATCTCTACTGGCGGTGGTGCATTCCTTGAGTTTGTTGAAGGTAAAGTACTTCCAGCAGTTGAAATGCTAGAGTCACGCGCGAAATAATTCAAAGAAAGCGGGAGAGAAATCTTCCGCTTTCTTGTTTGCTGCAAGTCACATTATTCTCTGATAGAATAGCGCGCGTTGTGAGCAAACGATTGCAAAATTTAAATTAATAATTAGTTTTAGTTTTTAAAACGACAGATAAATAGGACTACAACCCATGTCTAAGATCTTCGATTTCGTAAAACCAGGCGTTATTTCTGGCGACGACGTACAAAAAGTATTTGAAGTAGCAAAAGAAAACAAATTTGCTCTTCCAGCAGTTAACGTTGTTAACACTGACTCAATCAACGGTGTTCTAGAAGCTGCAGCGAAAGTTAAAGCTCCTGTTGTTGTTCAGTTCTCTAACGGCGGTGCTGGTTTCTTCGCTGGTAAAGGCGTGAAACTTGAAGGTCAAGGTGCACAAATCCTTGGCGCTGTAGCGGGTGCAAAATACGTACACGCAGTTGCTGAATCTTACGGCGTTCCAGTAATCCTTCACACTGACCATGCTGCTAAGAAATTGCTTCCATGGATCGACGGCCTACTAGACGCAGGTGAAGAGTTCTTCGCTCAAACTGGTAAACCACTATTCTCTTCTCACATGATCGACCTTTCTGAAGAGTCTCTAGAAGAGAACATCGAAATCTCTGGTCAATACCTAGCTCGCATGGCGAAAATGGGCATGACTCTAGAGATCGAACTAGGTTGTACTGGTGGTGAAGAAGATGGCGTTGATAACTCTCACATGGACGCATCAGAGCTTTACACTTCTCCAGAAGACGTTGCTTACGCATACGAGAAACTAAATGCTATCAGCCCACGTTTCACTATCGCAGCATCTTTCGGTAACGTGCACGGTGTTTACCAAGCTGGTAACGTTGTACTGACTCCAACTATCCTACGTGACTCTCAAGCATACTGTGCAGAGAAGTTCGGTATCGCACCTAACGCTCTAAACTTCGTATTCCACGGTGGTTCAGGTTCTTCTGAAGCTGAAATCCAAGAGTCTATCGGTTACGGTGTTATCAAAATGAACATCGATACTGATACACAGTGGGCAACTTGGGATGGTATCCGTACTTACTCTGCTGAAAACTTTGATTACCTTCAAGGTCAAATCGGCAACCCAACTGGCGAATCTGCGCCAAACAAGAAGTACTACGATCCACGCGTATGGCTACGTGCAGGTCAAGCATCAATGGTTACTCGTCTAGAGAAAGCATTCTCTGACCTAAACGCAATCGACGTACTATAATTCTGATTCAGAATTAAAATTTTGAAAAACCCGCTCATTGAGC
>NZ_AFWD01000075.1:0-5711 GCF_000222565.1 Vibrio sp. N418 | reverse complement strand
ATTGGAGGTTAACCAACAATTAGTCAGCTTGGTTCAAGTAAGCTAATACCACTTCGTGGTGATCTTTGGTCTTAAACTTATTGAATACGTGTTCAATCACGCCTTGCTCGTTGATTAGGAAACTAATACGGTGCAAGCCATCATACACTTTACCCATAAATTTCTTCTCGCCCCAAACGCCAAACTGTTCTGCCACGGCATGATCTTCGTCTGACAATAGGCTGAAATTAAGGTTATCGCGATCGATGAACTTACCTAAACGTTTGACCGGATCGATGCTAACACCTAATACAACCACATTGTGGGCATCTAACTCGGCTTTGGTATCGCGTAAGCCTTGAGCTTGGACTGTACATCCGGGTGTCATTGCTTTCGGGTAAAAATAAAACAGCACTTTTTTACCGGCAAAGTCGCTTAAAGATACGGTATTACCATCTTGATCAAGCAAAGAAAAAGCGGGTGCTGCCGTTCCAGCGGTGAGCGTGTTCATGAGCGTTCCTTTTTATTGACTGTTTTTAATGAAGTTCAATGAACCGATGACGCCAAGTTGCTGACACAATTCAGAAAAATCCTCTTGGATTTGCATGAGGTTACATTCAGAGTCGACTGATGCGGTTAATGCTAAATGATACTGATCGTGTGCTGCTTGCACCTTATCTTTATCAATCGTTTGTGCGCTTAATGAAGAGAGACCAATATTCTTTTCGGCAAAAAACTGAGTGAATTTTTCGGTGAGACCCACTTTGTCGTCAGATTCAATAAAGGCTTCTAGCGTATAGCTATTATCTTGGTGGGCATGCTTGGCGGTACGCTTCATCATCGTAATTAGATCATGCTCTTGCCCGAGCAAAGGCAAGGTCGTTTCGACGCGGGTAATCGCAGCGTTGTTGCCTGAGAGCAACATAATGAGCGTAAATTCACTACCAAATAGGGCAATACGGCTATCAATAATATTGCAGCCGGCACGAGTAACAAGACCAACGACTTGGTTGCATACCCCTGGACGGTCACTGCCTACCGCTGTAATTACCAGATGCTGAGTCATACTATCACTTCAATGTTGTATTGATGATTAATCGGATAGCTTAGCATAATTAATGGCCAGAAAAATGGCGTGTTTGATCAAATTCTCAGCAATCAAAACTTTTGGCGATAAATTGGCTAACCACTCGTAAATTCATGGCTTATCACGAAATCAAAGCCAAGAGTTGGCGGCGTGTTTATGGCTGAACAATATGACGCAGATCTGAATTCTGCCGCTTTGCGGTTATTAGAAAGAAATATTCCGGTAAATAGATGATTTAAGCGCCCTTAAGCGCTTGTCTTTTTTCATCGCCTTACAGTACCATGCAGAAAGTATCAAATTTAGGGAGAAGGACATGTTTTCAGGAAGTATCGTTGCGTTAATTACACCTTTTAATCTTGATGGCGAAGTAGACTACGTAAGCCTGAAGAAATTGGTTGATTACCATGTAGCAGCGGGTACTGATGGCATCGTTGCTGTTGGCACCACCGGAGAGTCTTCAACGTTAACTATCGAAGAGCATGTTAAGGTCGTATCGAAGACGGTTGAGTTTGCTGAAGGTCGTATCCCTGTTATCGCTGGAACTGGCGCAAATGCAACGCATGAGTCTGTAACATTCAGTCGCTTACTGAATAACTCAGGTGTTGCGGGTTGTCTGAGTGTGACGCCATACTACAATAAGCCAACTCAGGAAGGTTTATACCTTCACTACAAGGCCATTGCTGAAGAAAGCGATGTTCCACAAATTCTTTATAATGTTCCGGGTCGTACCGCGGTTGATCTTCTTCCAGAAACCGTTGCGCGTTTAGCTGAGATTGAAAATATTGTCGCATTGAAAGATGCAACGGGCGATTTAAGCAGAATTGCAAAACACCGTGAACTTTGTGGCGAAGATTTTATCTTACTAAGTGGTGATGATGCGACGGGACTCGATTTTGTTCGTCTCGGCGGTCAAGGTGTTATTTCAGTGACGAATAACGTTGCCGCAGCCGATATGGCAACCATGTTCCGCCTAGCGCGAGAAGGTCGCTTTGAAGAAGCCGAAATCATCAACCAACGATTGATGCCATTGCATAAGAAACTGTTTACTGAATCAAGCCCAATCCCTGTTAAGTGGGCAGCACATAAGCTAGGTTTGATTGAATACAGTGGCTTGCGCTTACCGCTGACTGAGTTGTCAGAAGCCTCGAAACCAATCGTTGCTCAAGCGATGTCAGAAGCTTGCATTTACTAAATTTAAGGACTGCTGAAGCGTAAAGCTTCAGCATTTATTTATCAGGAGTTTCAATGAAGTTGTCATCCCAGCTAGTCGTTAGTTCACTAGCTGTTTTTGTTTTAAGTGCATGTTCAGGCAGTGCCAGTCAACGCCGTCAAGCTCAAGATGACTTTGAGTACCTCAACACGCCGCCGATGAAAGAGTGGCAATCACTTCCAGGTGCAGAGCCAAAATTCTACACTAACTACGTGATCCCGCAGGGTGATTTCGCTGGTGGTATTGGTAATCAAGTCGATATTCGACCACCACAGCAAATTCTGGAATTGATCCCAGGGGCTCGGGTTGATCGTAGTAACGGCGATGTGACGTTGTGGCTACTGGATCGTGATGAAGCGAACAAAGTATGGCAAACGGCAGAAACTTTGCTGGATGAGCGCAATATTAGCGTGCGTGAACAGAATGACTCACGTATAGAAACTGAGTGGGTTACTTGGGTTTCAGAAGATGAAGATGCGCCACTATCTGCTCGTTACGAATTGTCTCGTTTCGAGGCGAATGGCCGTCAAGCACTGAAATTGTCGCTGATTGATTGGCGTCAAGGCTCCGAACAGTTGCCGGTAAGCTTAACCAATAAAGAGCGTTACAGTGCATTAATGAGTAACCTGGTTGCGGCTCGCTACGATCTGGATATTCGTTTAGAAGCCGAGCGTAAAGCCAGTGAGTTGGTGAAACACATTCCAATTTCAATGGGTACAGACCGCTCTGGTTTACCGGTGATTATTGCCCGTGCTCCTTATGATGTGCTGTGGGCGCGCTTACCTAAACTGTTGCCTGAAATGGGCTTTAAGATTGAAGAGCGTAACCAGTCACAAGGTACAGTTAAAGCGAAATACGTAGAGCCAAATGATGAATTCTGGGCTGAAGTGGGCGTTAAACCGATTGAGTTGAAATCGATTACGTACACCTTCCTATTTGGTGATCTTGGTAACCGTACTTCAATCAACGTGACTGACCCTGAAGGTAAGCCGGTTGAAGAGCAATTGTTGAAAGATATGGTGCCAGTATTGGCTGCGATGGCAAGCAAACATCAGTGATGAACGTTTGGCTCGCCCATTGTGATGCACAAGATAAATTGTGAAGAATAAAAAAGCTGACCAAGGTCAGCTTTTTTTGTCGGTGTTTTTCGTGTAGTGCAATAAAACTTATGCGTTAAAGCACCATCGCCGCGATCCAACCGAAAATGATCAGTGGGATGTTGTAGTGGATAAACGTCGGGACGACCGTTTCCCAGATGTGCTCATGCTGTCCATCAGCATTTAGACCCGATGTTGGACCTAGCGTAGAGTCAGAGGCTGGAGAACCTGCATCACCCAGCGCTGCCGCCGTACCAACCAGTGCGATGGTTGCCATCGGTGAGAAACCAAATGCAGCCGCCAGTGGAACGTAGATAGTGGCAATGATTGGAATGGTTGAGAATGATGAGCCGATCCCCATGGTGACTAATAAGCCAACCACTAACATCAGCAGTGCTGCCAATGGCTTGTTATCACCAATACTGGTAGACAGTGAAGAAACCAGTGTTTCAACGCCACCTGTCATTTTCATTACGGCGGCAAAGCCGGCCGCTGAAATCATGATGAAACCAATCATAGCCATCATGTGAACACCTTTCGTGAACACATCGTGAGTCTCTTTCCAGGCGATAACACCACCAAAGGTGAACACCATGAAACCGGCTAGGGCGCCAATAATCATTGAGCCAGTCGCAAGTTGAACAGCCAGTGCAGCGATAATGCCTAACACAGCAATAACGATGTTTTTCTTGTTGATGGCTTGAGTTTCTTGATTCGGCTTGGTGTGGCTGGTTTCTGCATACTCACGAGGTTTACGGTAGGTAAAGAAAATCGCAGTCAGTAGGCCGAAAATCATACCCGCCGCAGGCAGTAACATCGCGGTTGGGATCTGACTTGCTACAACGTTATCAAGGCCGTTTTCACGTAGGTTTTTCAGCAAAATATTGTTGAGGAAG
The DNA here is from genome assembly GCF_000222565.1 of Vibrio sp. N418. Classification (NCBI taxonomy): domain Bacteria; kingdom Pseudomonadati; phylum Pseudomonadota; class Gammaproteobacteria; order Vibrionales; family Vibrionaceae; genus Vibrio; species Vibrio sp. N418. The sequence goes on along the minus strand of NZ_AFWD01000075.1, from coordinate 1,442 downwards.
ATACCGCCAAAACCGATTGGAAGTACCATGTATGGCGTAATCAAACCAAAAGTCAGGACGCAAGCAATCATGCGGCGATCCAGTTTAAGTTTGGCAAAGACGCTCAACAAAGGTGGAATCAAAATCGGGATAAAAGCGATATGTACAGGGATTACGTTTTGTGATGACATGGTGACTAATACCAGTGCCACGAGCACGGCATATTTAAGCCCCGTGGTTGCTGCGCCGTTCTCTTTGCCATTTAGACGACGAATCACGTTGTTTGCCAGCAGATCGGTAATGCCAGAGCGAGAAATCGCTACCGCAAAGGTGCCTAACATCGCGTAGCTTAACGCAATGGTTGCACCGCCGCCAAGACCACTCTCAAAAGCAGTGACTGCTTCATTTAAGCTCATGCCTGATACAAGACCACCAACGATTGCACTGAATGTCAGGGCTACCACGACATTCACACGCATCAGCGCCAGTACCAGCATGACACAGACAGATATTACTACAGGATTCATAGTTAACTCTTTAGTTGTGTTGTACTCGTCCTAATTGAAGCTACCGCGTTTCTTTCGTGCGCTTAGTGGCATCTTCAAGTTGTTTGAGTCTATATGTTATTATTTTTTATCTTCAGCATCTGAATCGATCAGCGGCCAACCACCAAGTGCTTTCCACTTATTAACGATACCGCAGAATAGGTCGGCGGTTTTTTGCGTATCGTACAGTGCTGAATGGGCTTCTTTGTTGTCAAACTCCATCCCCGCCGTTTTGCAGGCTTTAGCCAGAACGGTCTGACCATAAGCAAGGCCGCTAAGAGCAGCAGTATCAAAAGTAGCAAAAGGATGAAACGGGACTCGTTTTAACTTGCTGCGTTCGCTTGCCGCCATGACAAAATTAAGATCAAACGTGGCGTTGTGCGCGACGATAATGGCACGACTGCAATCAGCTTCTTTCTGTTCTTTACGGACTTGGCGATAAATTTCTTTTAACGCTTCAGATTCCGCAATGGCACCGCGCAATGGACTAAAAGGATCACGGACGCCAATAAACTCGAGCGCCTCTTTTTCTAAATTCGCCCCTTCAAAGGGCTCAACATGAAAATGAAGAGTTGACGCTGGATGGAGATCGCCGTTTTCGTCCATCTTTAAGGTAATGGCACAAATTTCTAATAGTGCATCCGTTTGGGCGTTAAAACCGGCAGTTTCGACATCGATAACCACTGGGAAATAGCCGCGAAAGCGTTTTTTGAGCGTCAATGCTTCGTTTTCTACAGTCATGTTGTAATAAATTAGTGTGACAAGGTTTGCATTATTGCAGATTCTAACTTCAATACCAATCAACATTAATTTGCATTTTCGGCCTGTCAGACGTGCGGTTTTTAACCATGTGATGAAAAGCACGTAATTTACTTAGCTATATTGCTTAACTTATCAGCTAACAAGGTTTAAATAACC
>NZ_AFWD01000076.1:0-6538 GCF_000222565.1 Vibrio sp. N418 | reverse complement strand
GACAGGCTTACCCAAGCCCCTTAGAAAAACGCGCATAACAAAGCGTTTAAGACGGACTCCCAACGCTTGGCGGCTTTAGTTCAAAGATATGCATCAGTGTTTATGGCATAATGTCTTGAGTACAGTGGAAGCGCTGCTCGCCACTTAACGCGGCGTTACATGCTTTCGGGTTTCTAGTAATCAAAAGGACTTCAAAATGATTTTAAATCACGTTTCAGTTGGTGCTTCTGATGTGTTGGCAGCCGTTAAGTTTTACGATTCGGTGTTGTCTACATTGTCCATTAAGCGTTCTCACTATATCGAAAGTGTAGCGGCTGCTTATGGTGAAAACTTCGAGTTTTGGGTTGGTAGTCCTTGCGAAGGTAAAGCGACTTCGAGTAACGGATTACATATAGCTTTCAATGCCCCAAATAAAGAATCTGTTGACCAATTCTATGCCACAGCAATCGAGCTAGGTGGTACATGCGAAGGTAAGCCGGGTTTTAGACCAGAGTATGGTGAAACTTATTATGCGGCATTTATTCGAGACCTTGATGGAAACAAAATTGAAGCAGTCATAACGTAGCTTCAAACACGCATATAACAAAGCGTTCAAGACGGATTCCCAACGCAAGGCGTTTTCGGCTTACTTTGGGCTAAGTGTTTATGTCACAATGGTTTAGGCAGGGTGGTAGGCGTTGCTCACCACTTAACGCGGCGTTAGCTGACAAACATTATCATACTAGTTGGAGTGAACTGATGGTATCAAAAAAAGAACTCTGTAGCCTTTATGAAGAAGTATTAGTTAAGTTGATTGAGCAGAATAATGAGAACATGAGGTTTTATGTTCAGCAAAAAGCATTTTCTCACATGACTTTATCAATTGCATTTTGGCATGACGATTTATATTGGAATATTTGGAACAAGGATGGTTCAAAGTTTAATGAACACCCTAAAGACTCCCATTATGAGTTTATCATTCATTGCGTAGGCGATGAGAAAGACGAGGCATCGGCGAAACTGAGGGGAATTTATGCTGATTGGGCAGATACTGACGATGTATTTACTCCTTTTATAAAGCTTTCTCACGAAGCTCTAGCTGCGGCACTTAAAACAGAAGTTGTCAAAAACAAGCTAATTAGTATTTTGTATGAAAATTCTAGTTTTAAAGCAGTTAATTATAATGATGTCATTCATGTAGAAGATCCTGATGGGGAATTTAAGTTTAATTTCATGTAATCCATTGGTAAAAGCAGCTAACAAAGCATTTAAGACGGATTCTCAACGCTTGGCAATTTAAGTTCAGGTCAGCTTTAGTGCTAAATGTGGCAAGGTTTAAGGTTTGGTGGTCGCGTTGTTCACCACTTAATGCGGCGTTAGAAATTACAAGGAATGTATCGTGTGTAAGAATAAGATTTTTTGGGGCTTATCTGCCCTTTGTCTGAGCATACCCATTACGGCAAGTAGCGCTGACAAAATGCTGTTGGAAGCGAATTCAAAGTTAGCATTATCGTATTCACATTATCGTCTTACTGAGGTTGAAGCTAACGATTCAAAGTCGGTCATTGGTCAGATAATGGCAGGAACTCCTGGGCAAACAATTGCAGTTTCAGATCAGCGCGTACTGAAGGATGTACTTGATAGTTTTCATCAAATGTGTGGCTATCAACCAAGTCAAGTGACTGCGATAAACGTGGTCTCACATAGTTACCCAGAGTTCTATGAAGTATGGGAGTTTGATGACAACGATTCACATATGGGCAACGGAAAATCAGCACTATCATTGGTTCTAAAGGCTTTGCCCAATAATGGCGGGACAGATATCGATATTTATGGAGATTGTCATCCCAAACCTTTAAGTTTCACAAACCTAAAGTAATTTCTAACAAAGCGTTTAAGACGGATTCTCAACGCTTGGCATTTTCGGTTTACTGTAGTTTAAGTGTTTATGTCACAATGGTTTAGGTCGGGTGGTTGGCGTTGCTCACCACTTAACGCGGCGTTATGCGTAATAGCAATCCAATGCGTTGAACCATGTGTATTTAAAGGGGACGGTATGAGGTTATTTAAGACATCAATTTTATTTGCTACAGCTTTGACCTCTTTTTATTCGTTTGCAGTTTCTCATCGTACTGTCGACAATCCGGCTATTGTAGGAGATCTTTATTACACTGAAGGTCGGTTGAATCAGCCAGTGATTATGATATTAGGTGGTTCAGAAGGGGGGGATTTTGTTACTAAGTCTGCTGTAATACGAATAAGTGCCAATGAGTTGGTGCGCAAAGGTTATGCTGTTCTTTCATTGTCCTATTTTGATCAAGAGTCTCCGTCAAAGGCTATACCCGCATCACTAACACGCGTGCCACTTGAATACTTTGAGCAGGCATTTAATTGGGTTCAAACTCAAGATGATTTAAAGAAAAATACCATCGCAGTATATGGTACTAGCCGTGGTGGTGAGTTAGCACTTCTTTTAGCAAGTAAATTCGAATTCGTCGAATTAGTAGTAGCGGGTGTACCTAGCGCATATGCATGGAGTTCATATGATCGATACCGTACCGAGGAAGCATACTTAAATCTCCTTGAAAGGGATCCATGTCAATCATCTTGGACATGGGGAGGCAAGGATGTCGCTAACATCTGTCTGAAATACTCAGATAACTATAGCCCTTGGTATAAGGTTATAGAAAATGAAGATTTGGTGGAACAGTTTATGATTCCCTTAGAAAATAGTAGTGCGGCAATACTTTTGACGTCTGCACGTTATGACACCGTGTGGCCTTCTTATGAAATGTCAAATCAGATCATGTATAGGTTAGAATTAAGTAATTACTCTTATCCGTTTAAACATAAGTCATATCTTTCTGATCACTTTTTGCACACAAGGAGTTGGCCAGATGTCTCTGAATTTATTGAATTGCATTACCCACCTAATTAAAGAAAATTACGCATAACAAAGCGTTTAAGACGGATTCCCAACGCTTGGCATTTTCGGATTACTTTGGGTTAAGTGTTTATGTCACAATGGTTTAGGCTGGGTGGTTGGCGTTGCTCACCACTTAACGCGGCGTTATAGCTTTGGAGTAAAAATGGCATTCAACTTAACAGAAGAACAATTAGTTAATACTGAGTTGGAGCTTGGTGCAAGGCTCCCCCATGATTACCGTGAATCAATGAAGACTGATAATGGTGGTGAGGCAACGACCGAAGAAGATGATTGGGAGCTTTACCCAATCAAGGACAACTCCGATCGAAAAAGGCTAGCTCGTACTTGTAACCACATTATTGCAGAAACCAAGTCGTGTTTTGGTTTTGGCAATTTTCCACACAATGCATTGGCAATTGCCAGCAATGGTCTTGGAGAACAAATGGTTTTCCTAAAAGAATCAGCACAGTTCAAACCAGAAGTTTATATTTGGCTTCATGAAACCGGAGAGACTCAGTTGCTTGCAAGTTCATTTGCCAAGCTAGAAAAGCTATAACAAAGCGTTTAAGACGGATTCCCAACGCTTGGCATTTTCGGCTTACTTTGAGTTAAGTGTTTATGTCACAATGGTTTAGGTAGGGTGGTAGGCGTTGCTCACCACTTAACGCGGCGTTATGTTGCAATCAGCTACCAATATGCTCTACTGATGGGTAAGCCCTTATTATTAGTGAGAATTCCAACTATGTATCAATTGCGTTGCACTAAGAAGTCTCAAGATCTACTTGGTTTAAAAGCCCAAGACTTATCCGAAGTTGACAGTGAATCTCATGTTCTGGGGAATTGGTATATGCACATATTCACTCAAGAGCGTCGTAAGTGTCTATTTTTCATGGAAGAAAAGACTCTGATGTCTTTCATTTTGGTTGGCTTTAGGAAATCAGAATCTAAATACTTTCATGAAGCCTTCAAAAGTGGGCTGCTGAACCTTTTAGAGTTAGAAAACGCACCAAGAGAGATCCTAGCTTCGTTTGAAAATGCTCCGGCAGCGATTGGCTTTACAAAAACTGATAGCCGAAAATTAGTTGGGCATATGAATGAAAAGATGTCGTTATTCCAAGATTTTATCCATGCGGAGGGTGGGTTTGAACATTGTGACCTTTCTGAAATTACAGCAACTATCAATAGAATGCCACAGCGTCAATTAGGGTGGGCGTTATCAGTTGAAGCTCTAAATGACCTATTCAACTAGCAACATAACAAAGCGTTCAAGACGGATTCCCAACGCTTGGCATTTTCAGCTCACTTTAGTTTAAGTGTTTATGTCACAATGGTTTAGGTAAAGTGGTTGGCGTTGTTCACCACTTAACGCGGCGTTAGAAAATGGAGGTCAAATTGAACGATTATGTTATCGCTTACAAAGCTCTCAAAAAATCGAATAGAGCTCGACTGATATTAAGTTGTTTTTGTGAGTTAAGTGGGGCTGAAAAATTACAGGTTGCTCTTCAACTTTTCGTTCTCGGTTGTTTTTTTATAGGGTTAGTAGCCTTTGATGAAAGTAAAAATATACTATTTATGACAGCTGTCATATGGGGACCAGTTGCTTACTCATTGATGGTTACATTATCTGACTTACCCGCGAAAAAGTATCAATATTTGGGGAGTCAATTTGATGAAGTAATCAAGTCGAGAGCGTTTAATTATGATTATGCGAGAGTTTTTATGTTCATTGAGTTCGTTAACGAGCTACAGCCCCAAGGAATTAACTACTCAAAAGTTCGAGATACTTGTGATATCGAGCTAAGGTCTATGGCAATCGCTCCTATATTAGTATCTCCGTTGCCAACTTTCTTTGTTGCATTCTTAGCTTCATCACTGACTTATGGTTTTTGGCAAACAAACAATGAAGATCTTTTTGTAATTGGTATTTTAGGCACGCTTTGTGGTGGGTATCTAATTTATCTGTTTGTAACAGGAAAAAGTTGGGTACATGACAAAATAGTTCGTCTAAGGAAGTACTGTGAGTTAATTTCCTTGATGACTGATGAGCAAAGATCAGTGCTGGCTGTGAAAATTTTCTAACAAAGCGTTCAAGACGGATTCCCAACGCTTGGCGTTTCAGGCTTTCTTCGGTTTAAGTATTTATGTCACAATGGTTTAAGTTGGGTGGTTTGCGTTGCTCACCACTTAACGCGGCGTTAGCAGCTACTATAGTTTTCAATGCAAGGAATGTAGTGTGGGTAAAGTTGAAATCGTAAAAAGTCTCTGGGATAAATTCAGTGCCGGAGATTATGAGGGTTCCAAATCCTTGTTTAATGAGCAGCTAGAAGTTATATGGCCAACAAGTCGTGAATATTACGAAAGTGCTGATGAGTTCATTGCTGTAAACGAAGTCTTTGGTAAAGATTGGATGTTTGAAGTAAAGCATGCCGAGAGCACTGACTCGGATAAAGTCATTAGTATCGTTTACGTTACAAGCCCCTCTTTCCCGGATAGTTTTTACGCTACAAGCATATTTACATTTGCATCAAATCAAATTTGTCGGATGGAAACGTACTGGGCATTTGAAGATGTTCAGCCCGAGTGGCGTAAGGATCTTAGTAAGGTGTACTAGCGGCTAACAAAGCGTTCAATACGGATTCCCAACGCTTGGCATTTTCGGCTTACTTTGAGTTAAGTGTTTATGTCACAATGGTTTAGGTAAGGTGGTTAGCGTTGCTCACCACTTAACGCGGCGTTAACTGGTTTCCGTGAAAATCCCCCCTTGTGTGCGTTTCTGTTTGTAGCTAATTTCTCTGATTTGCATTATTTGGTCTAATGAAACGATTGTGATTGTGGCTAAGTTGCGTGACTGCGTGTTAGACGCTTATTAGGCGTCTAATATAAGGGTTCGGAGTTAGATGACTAAGTTTCATGGTACAAGCATTAGATTGTGAGATATTCGACAGACTCGAAAAATAGTCGAAAGAGTTCCCTGAGTAACTATTTGGGTTAGCTTAACTAATGGTTATCCTAGCTTTTGTGGTTGTGTTGAGTTCACCAGTTAACAAAGTGTTTAAGAGGGACTCAAACGCTTGGCGAGTTGGTATCAAATGTCGAGTTAGGTGTTTTAGTCACAATGGTTTAGTTTTGGGGTATAGCGTATTTCGCCCCTTAACACGGCGTTATGTGTTTTGAAGGAATGGTAACAAAAGTGAAAATCTCAATATCTTCTGAGGAATTTGTAAATGAGTTCTCTGAGCTCAAACGTCAGCTAGTTGAAGGCTATTTTTCGAAGGATTCAGAAATATCTCGCCTAAATACGTTGGAAGACGCTGGTATCGATGCGAAGCAGTTAGATGTAATAAAAGGCGTTGTGGATGAGTCTTTGACGGATGCTCTGTATACAATTCTACTTGGTTTAGAGGGTAGCGCAGCTATCGGTAAGCATCAGATTTACTACAAATTACAAGATGAATTAGGCACTGAGTTAACAGGTGAGTTTGAAGAGTTAGCTTTCGAGGCACTGCAAGAAAAACACACATAACAAAGCGTTTAAGACGGACTCCCAACGCTTGGCGCTTTCGGCTTTCTTCAGTTTAAGTGTTTATGCCACAATGGTTTAGGCAGAGTGGTTGGCGTTGCTCACCACTTAAC
>NZ_AFWD01000077.1:0-46468 GCF_000222565.1 Vibrio sp. N418 | reverse complement strand
ATTGAATTGCCGCTTTTTTATTGCCATCAGATCAGAGAATAGAGAGCTAAAAGAGAGTTTGTTGGCGTTTTTCCGGCACTTGCTGAACCTCACCATAATCGCGCAGCTTATTCATTTTACGAATATCGAGACGCAACTCAGTCACGTAGGTATCTCCTACCTTATAGCTACGCACGACTTCTGCACCACGAATAACCCCATCGACCGCACCGGAGGTGACTTCAGTGCCAAGACGTTGATCTTTAAGATCTGCACGACCACTGACTCGCATGCCATAAACTTGTTCTGCTAATTCACGATACGCATCGATCTTTGATGCACGCATAGCGCGAACTTGTTTTTCTTCCGCATCACGACCTTTTTGTTCACCAATACTGGCATAACCGACAGCGGTGAGCCAATCATCTGGACGCATCTGAGTTAAAGGCTGGCAACCCATCATGCTAAATGCAACCAGCAATAATAATAACTTCTTCATGGGTGCTCCTATGGGCGCAAGATAACGGTGTAAGGTTGACGAATGGTTGGGTCTGAGCGGATCAATACACCATCTTGGGTACGAATACTATTTAAGGTATCCAAATCTCGGCCAATTCGATCGGCAGGTAGGAAGCCTTGTGCAGAGGCGACAACAATACGTGATTGCATGCCAACAACACGCGCGTTAACCAATACACCACCTTCTTGACGTAGCATGGTCCCCGTTAGCACATATTCAATATCTTGTTCTTTTGCCAAATCTTTCCAGTCACGACTAAACGCAAAATCACCTTGCGATGTCACTTGTATGCTACCTGTGGTCTTATAATCAACAACTTTGAAGCCACGACGCTGAAATTGATAAATAAACCCTTCTGAAACACTATTGCCTAACCAGTTAGTCGCATCCATATTTTGCAGATCAACAAACGAAGTCACCGCGATAGGTGTGCGAGCAGAAACACTCGTGTTCGATTGCACTAACTCTTCTGTCAAACTCTCTACGAAAAAGTCGAGAGTGTGACGAGGGCTGTCCATCAACATAAACTGACTGCCCTGATAAGGTTCTTTACCATTATAAATAGGGGAGTAAGCGCAAGCAGTCAGAAAGACTACAGGCACTAAAGCTAACCATTTTTTCATTCTCTGATCTCCGATACATTTAGGCATTTATTCATCACTTTTCTCTCTCTATAAAAAAGTGGAACACTCTTTGCTTTTCTCTGTTTGTATATATTAAGAAACGCAATGCCAAAATCTGATACGATTAACCAAGCAAAAACTGTACCTAATTGGTAAATAAAATATGAAAAAACTTGTTTTCGGCCTATTGGCTACGTTTTCACTGAGCTTAAGTTCAACGCTCGCACATGCTGCATGGTATGAAGTGACGGGGATGGCAACTGTTGTTTCATCAGAGGAAGCCGCGCGTTTACACGCTTTAGAAGACGCGCTCTACAAAGCAGTCAGTTTTTCCGGTGCGGATATCGGCAGTATTTCCAATCTTAAACCATTACTAGAAAGTGACCGAAAAGAGTACCAGTTCACTAACCACGAAGTGCGTTATATCTTAGTTGAAGAGCAAAAACTGCGTAAAAATGTCATGCTGGTCAAAGCTCGCATCGATATCTATCCATCGGCAACAGGTTGCCACGTAGATCAATATAAGAAGACATTTTTGGTCGGTAATATCGATTTGGCCTCACCACAACAAGCGGTTATGGGGCAGGTTTATAGCCTCGGCGATGATTTTGCTCAAGTGATCAACCGACAACTAGATGAAGAATCGAGCAGCTTTGTTTCAGTAGGCACCACCGATTTTGAGATCAACAAACGCAACCCAGAGCGCCTAAAAATGATCGCCGAAGATACTGGAGCGCAATACATCATTGGCGGCACCATTACCGATCTCACTGCAACCATCGATCAAAAGTTATTGAAAGACGATACCATCAATCGTCAATTCGCCATGGAACTGACTATTTTTGACGGAAAAACCGGCAGCGAAGTCTACACCCGAAATTACCGAGAGGTGGCATTGTGGCCGTTCCCGAAAACCAGCCAAGTTGACACTCGTAGCGCCCGCTTTTGGGCCTCTACTTATGGCGATATGATGTTACGAGTCAGCCGTAATGTGATGCTGGATCTAGAATCAGAAGTTTCGTGCAAAATCACCTTACCTGAAATTGTTGCTAAATGGGGCAATACTCTGACGATGGATCTTGGTCGAATCCATGGAGTAAGAGAAGGTGATAAATTGCAACTATGGCATACCGGTTCTTTTATCGATCAACGAGGTTTGCCACGTAATAAGGTCACCGCAACTGACATCACGCTCACCGTGGGCCGTGTCTACGAACATGAAGCGGAACTCAGTGTCGATCAACCAGAGTTAGCAAATAGTATTCAAATTGGCGATGTTATGCACAAGCTCATCCCTTAAAGGCAATTTCTGATGGATATATTCATTTAATTGATTATCATCAATGCTCATTAGCTCCCGTGGCACAGCTGGATAGCGCAATCCCCTCCTAAGGGATAGGTCACAGGTTCGAATCCTGTCGGGAGCGCCATCTTTTAAAACCCATGCCTCTGCGCGTGGGTTTTTCTTTATCGATTGATCTGAAACTCTCTCTAGCGACGACTAAATTGTCAGGCATTAATTACCGATAAATACTTCAGTCTATTCAACCCTCTACCATGTGCTATCTGTTACTTATTTAACCTCATTTTTCTGTGAGCAAGACAGGTTCTTGAGCAATAATTTTTAGATGAGCTATCTTTATTGAGTATTCGCACTTTAAAATCCATTAACAATTGCTTACCCTTTCATTAATAACAAATATATCATTTAAAATTATGCCAAAGAGCAATTTAACAACTAATACCGGACACCGGTTTATTTCTAAAGCTAAGACTGCCTACAAAATTCATATCCACACCCCTGAAGACACGGTGCTTCATCGCTCGGTTGGTTTTCTAAAAATCGGGGAGAAGAAAGGCCTGCAGAAGGCGATCAAGCTACGAAATGAACTCGGTAGTGAAATGTGGGGTAAATTTTGGCGGCGCTTGCTAAAAGATCCTTACCTAATGACACGCTTACCACACTCATTAGAACCGAAAATCATCTTCAAACCTCGGCCGACCAAAGAGAGTCCTGATGCGAAAGATGAGTGCTACATTGCTGCATGGCGGAATTATGATGACAGTGGCAAGTTGATCTACAAAAGCGTTGTATGTTCGATCAATAAACATGGTCGACTCGGTGCTTACACCAAGACCAAGAAAGCACTATTGGAAGCCAATAAGATGAATTTAGAAATATTAGAGTTTATGGGCCGGCTCAGTAGTATTGACCTCAAATGAGGTTACTTTCTCTTTCGTTCTGTCACTAAAAAGCCTCGATTACTCGAGGCTTTCAATTTATGGTTTAAGAGTCAAACAATCACGAATTACTGCTGAACTTGGTACTCAAATTCAGGAACAGTAATTTCAACACGACGGTTTTGTTCACGACCTTCACGAGTGCTGTTATCAGCAATCGGGTTGTTCTCACCTTCACCGCTCACCGCCATGCGATCTGTAGCAATACCACGCTCAGCTAAAACATTAGCCACAGCTTGTGCGCGCTTCTCTGACAACGCTTGATTGTATTCCGCTGCGCCAGATGAATCGGTGTAGCCAACAATGCTAACTTTCGCTTGTGGGTACTCATTTAGTACTGCAACTAACTCATCAAGCTTGCTCGCGCTTCCTGGCTTTAACTCAGAACTGTTCAGTGCAAACGTTTCTGTGTCTAACAGTGTCGCTTCGTATGTTTTGGTCATCACAACAACTTCAGCCACTTCTTCAACAACCATCACCTCTTCAGCTACTGGCTCTGGTGCCGCTTCTTCGCTACCACCAAATTTGTAGGCAAAACCGATTGTTGCTGAGTTTGCAAATGCACGTACGATGTCGTTATTGATGTCGGTAATCGCTTGGTACTCTAAACGGACAGAGCCGTTTTCCATTACATCATATTCTAGACCCAATGCGCCTAAGAAAGACGCATCATCTTTAGAGCCATAATTAACGTAAGCACCACCAAATTTACCGTATAAATCCAACGCATCAGTCAAACCAACGCTCAGTTTTGGCGCTAGCGTGAAAGCACCAACACTGCGATCAGGTAGACCAGCACCGGTAAATTTACCTAGGTAGTCATAACCTGCTTCTAAAGCAAGATAGTCATTAAACTCGTAACCACCAAAGATACCTGCAGATGCAGAGTCATCATCATCACAAACAAAGTTTGTCTTACACTCGTCGTTGAGCCATGAATAACCGGCTTTTAAACCTAGGTAAGGTTCGGCCATTGCCACATTTGAAGCCATCATTAAAGAGGCTGAAATTACCACTGCTAATTTTTTCATCATGAATTCCTTAATCCATTGTCTACTTGAGCAAGTGACGATGTCTAAAATAACACCGACTTGTTACGTCACTTCCGAAGTTAAGTTGTCTAAGAGTATGATTATTATCGACAACGGTCGCACTATAATGATTTTTTCAATATCTTAAAGGTAAAATAAGATACCGAAAATCAATACACAATCATCGAATCGAACCTCGCTTTAAGCGATAAGCTTAAGCTGAGTAAAGGACCGCACACATTTGCGCATTGAGTGATTCATAAAATAGCATTTTGATTGTTTGTGCAATTTCTCATCGGTGACACAAATAAAAGTAGAACAGGAAAGGTAGAAATTCCAATTAATTACGCGACGAAAAAAAACCGCAGCCCAATGGCTGCGGTCTTCTGCTATTTTTTCGCACTAATAATTATGCGTTTGCTTCACGCTCAGCAATAAACGCTAATGCCATCTTGATACGAGCCACACAACGCTCTTTACCAATCAGCTGCATTACCGCATCTACTGATGGTGATTGACCGCCGCCAGTCACCGCTACGCGTAGTGGCATACCGATTTTGCCCATACCAATTTCTAAGTCAGCACATACGTCTGCGATCATTTGGTGTAGGTTTTCTGTTGTCCACTCTTCAATCGCTTCCACTTTCGCTAGCGCAACTTCTAGAGGCTCTTTTGCCACACCACGTAGATGTTTCTTCGCCGCGCCCGCTTCAAACTCTGCGAAATCTTCGTAGAAGTAACGGATTTGCTCAGCCAATTCAACCAAGGTATTGCAACGCTCGCCTACTAGCTTAATCACTTCAGTAATCGCTGGGCCATTTTCAATGTTTAGCGCTTGCTGATCGAGATGCCATTGTAGATGCTTAGCTACGTACTCAGGCTCTGACGTTTTAATGTAGTGGTTGTTCAACCAAAGTAGCTTATCTGTATTAAACGCAGAAGCTGATTTAGAGATCGCGTTTAGGCTGAAGAACTCAATCATCTCTTCTTGAGAGAAGATTTCTTGGTCACCGTGAGACCAACCTAGGCGCACTAGGTAGTTATTTAGAGCTTCTGGTAGGTAGCCCATATCACGGTATTGCATTACAGATACCGCACCGTGACGCTTAGACAGTTTTGCACCATCATCACCCAGGATCATTGCACAGTGAGCAAATGTTGGGACTGGAGCACCAAGCGCTTCGTAGATGTTGATTTGACGAGGCGTGTTATTGATATGGTCTTCACCACGGATTACATGAGTAATTTCCATATCCCAGTCATCAACCACAACACAGAAGTTGTATGTTGGCGAGCCATCTGTACGACGGATGATTAGGTCATCCATTTGGCTGTTGCTGATTTCGATACGACCACGAATTTGGTCATCAAAAACAACGCTGCCTTCTTTCGGGTTACGGAAACGGATAACACATGGATCGCCATCTTTTGCCGCGTCGTTTGCTGCTTTAATTTTTGGATGGTTCGCATCGTAACGAGCCATCTCTTTGTTTGCTTCCTGTTCTGCACGAACTTCGTCTAGCAACTCTTTTGATGCGTAACATTTGTATGCTTTGTCTTGTGCAAGTAGCACATCAACCATTTCGTTGTAACGGTCAAAACGTTGAGTTTGGAAGTAAGGACCTTCATTCCACTCAAGACCTAGCCATTCCATACCTTCCATGATCGCATCAACAGCTTCTTGAGAGTTACGCTCAAGATCCGTGTCTTCGATACGTAGAACGAATTCACCTTTGTTGTGTTTAGCATATAGCCAAGAATAGAGTGCTGTACGAGCACCACCTACGTGAAGGTAGCCTGTTGGGCTAGGAGCAAAACGAGTTTTAACCGTCATTTGAATTCCTTAGGGGTAAATACCACGAGAAAGCGATCTCTCGTTATTATATCAAGGATAAAAAGTGGCAACATTTTATCATCGAAAGACAATTCTACAATGATTGTGTGAAGTTTCGCACCATAAAGCGCTGGATAGCAAAAAGGATGGAAACCAATTTTAGTTGCCATCCCTCAGAATTATTTAAATAAAACAATAAAAAAAGCTTATTTTAAGTTGCGCATTGCCCATTGCATAAACTCTTGCTGCTGCTCACGACTCAAATCATTAAAAGAGGCTTTGATTGTTTTCGTGACAGGTGATGAGCGCTCAATACTGCTTTGCGTTGTCTTTTTATTTACCGCTTCTTGATAGTTCGCTACTTCACGTTTGTAATCACGGAAGCCTTGTAAACCACCTTTACGCAATTGAACCATTGAAAAAGCAACATCATTTCCCTGTTTATCTTTGAGTACAACCTTAGGATTTCGTTCAAAAACCTTTGCTTCATCCATTGTACGGAATTTGTTGTATGTCAGTGTTAACTGCGTTTTTTTTCCTGTTTCAAATTCGAGTAACAATGGCTGGGAGTCAAACTTGCGGCGTTTACCATCTTCAAAAACAATTTGTCCAATCGTCACCGCAAGTTGATTCGAACCATCTTCCAACTCGATTGAGTTTTGCTCTGAAATTAACTCAGGGTAAACATATTCACCATTAAGTACTTGTGGAACCAATTCATTTTGCAAAGTCAATTCAGTTGCGAATGTAGGCATTGATATAAGGGCGCAAAGTCCTAAGAGAGTGGCAGTCTTTTTCATCATTATTATCTCTTTCATACCAGTTAAAATTCATCATTGCGATGAACATAAAAAGGGCGATAATCGCCCTTTTTAGTTTCTAAAAGATTAGAAGTAGTATTCAACACCGACTGAAAATTCATCGTAATCAGCTGACTTCCAACGTGCCTCACCAGTATCTAGCGCTGCCGCTCCATCACCGAAGTCGAGAGTTCGAGCTCGCGCATACAATACAGCTGATGGATCAACAAAGTACATGACTTGCGCAGAAATCACATCGTCAGCAGTATCTTCGATAGTTTTGCCATCTCGTTCTAAATCGAAGTTTGCAGCATAACCAAGTTTGTATTGCCAATCACCCGTCGTATACATTAAACCTGCAGAAGTCGAGCCTTGCTTTTCGCTAACACCGTTGCTCGCATCTGCTTCCATGTATTTGTATTGAGCGAAGAATGAAATACCGTTCTCAAACCAACCTTGCACCCCAACTAAGTAAGTGTTGTTATCCCAAGTTTGATCTTCAGACTTAACGTTACGGTTGCCTTCATATGCGGCGTCAAATTGAAGTGGACCTACTTTATAGTGGGCAGCAATGCCTCCCCAGTAGTCATCCCCATCTCCGAGACCAGCTTTATCACCTGCGCCAACAGCTGCGTCGATAGAAAATTTATCAGCATATAATGGAGAGTCCCAACGCACTGTATTTGATTGACGATCTTGATATTTAGCACCGCCAATTGCACCTCCCCAGTCATAAACATCACCAAGACCAGGGTTAGAAGCTGGCCAGTCAACCAACTCGTACATTGGAGTCAGTACTCGGCCTAGTCGGACCATACCCCAAGAGTCGCTTTCAAAACCAACGAATGTATCACGCTCACCAAGCCCTGCCCCTTCACCGCCAAAACTCGGGTCAACATAACCACCTTCAATTTGCCAAATAAAGGTAGAATCAAGATTGGCAAACTGCTTTTTGCCTCGGAAGCCAATACGAGACTCGTTATTCAGCTGTCCCCCACCCAACTTATCATCATCAGCTTTTACTCCAGTATCGTAATCGCGGTAAGCGGCCTGCATCGCGATAATTCCGTAAACTTCATAAGCAAATGAGTCTTTAGTTAGAAAGTTCTCAGTTTCAACATCGCTATTTGCAAACGCATCAGCAAAAGCAGAACCACTGACCATCATGCCTGTTACTGCTGTCGCCAGTAGGCTTTTTTTAAGATAAGACATTTTTAACCCCTATTTTTTATATATTTTCCATTTTCAAATTCACTAACTAGGACGTGGTTAGGATTGATAAATGATTTTGGACGGGGCCAATATGGCAAACTTTTTTATCGATAAAAAACACGCAAAATCGGAATCTGATCCAGTTCAAAGTCAAAAAACCAAATCAAAAATAAATAAAATTAAAACATACACTTAAAAATAAAAAACAAAGAAAAATAAGCATCACTTTTATCTAATTTAACCTTTTGTCTTTCGAATTGGTCCGAGCGTGTTAACTCACTCGCAGCCCATTTTGAACAATTCATGTTGATTAATAATTCCTCACCATGAACCTTGAGGTGACTCGCAAGATAAAACGTTAAAATAGATAGGCAGAAGAGGAGCGGTGAGAAAAATGAATCGCAACTAAGCGCTTGACCTTACCCTTGAGGAAAGGTTTATGCTTCGTCGTATCAACCGTTCGAGGATAAAGTAATGAACAGATTTGCAATCCCACTACAAGGGCTAAATTGTATGGGCTGTGCGCGTAAATTAGAACAACGCCTTAGCGAGCGCTTTGACGTCTCGATTCAAACTCTTTCGCCGACCTTGATCGAACTTGAAACGACAGCCCCCTTAACTGACATCGTCGAGCAAATCGAAGCTTTAGGTTACCAAGCTGAAATAAACAAACGTTTTTTGCTTAGTGGATTAAGTTGTGGACGTTGTGTAGCAAAGCTCACTCAACAATTACAAAGCAACACTGCGATTACCCAAGTTTCAGTCAGTAAAGATAACGTATCGCTGATGACAACTTTATCTGATCAAGCGATCATCGATATCGTCACCGAAGCAGGTTATCAAGCCCAGCCGCTCTCCGAATCAATTACAGATGATACAGATCCATCTATTACGCCAGAAGATCAGCCAAATCATCAACTTGATGCAGAACAAGCCTCTGCAACAATGAAAGTAATCGCGAAAGCAACGAATAGCTCAATCGCAGCCGGGCATAAGTTCAATTTGCTGATCAGCGGTATGACCTGCGCAAGTTGTGTTGCTTCTGTGGAGCACGCATTAGCATCGGTTGAGGGGGTGACAAAAGCGCAAGTCAACCTAGCCGAACAAAGTGCTTTAGTTTTTAGTGATCGCACCGATCTCAATAGCAATTTACTGCTCAGTGCCGTTGCAAAGCTCGGTTATCAAGCACAGTTAATTGATGACCCAAAAACCCAGCAAGAAAAGCAAGCTGAGCAATTGCGCCAAAACCAAGCACACCATAAAAGAAGCGCTTGGATGGGGCTTGCTATTGGTGGGCCATTGATGGCTTGGGGCGTATTTGGCGGCAACATGATGATTCGCAATCTCAACGACCAATTGATTTGGGGCGGCATTGGCCTTGTCTGCTTATGGCTTCTTGCAACAGCAGGACGCAGCTTTTTCAGCAATGCGTGGTTAGCGTTAACCCATCGTCGCGCCACCATGGATACCTTAGTGGCCTTGGGAACAGGCGCTGCATGGCTGTTTTCAATGGTCATCGTCATTTTTCCTAACTGGTTTCCTGTCGCTTCTCGTCATGTTTACTTTGAAGCAAGTGCGATGATCATTGGCCTAATTTCACTGGGCCACTATATTGAAGCAAAAGCGAAAGCGCGTACCACTCAATCGTTACAAGCGCTGATCGATCTACAGCCGAAAAATGCAACACTAGTCACCGCGCAAGGAGATCGAGAAATTGCAGTAGAAGCGATCACACAGGGAATGCAACTGCGTATTAAACCGGGTGAAAAGATCCCGGTTGATGGCATCGTGTTAAGTGGCCACTCATACATTGATGAATCGATGCTGACTGGCGAACCAATGCCCGTTGATAAGCAGATCGATAGCCATGTCTCAGCGGGCACATTAAATCAAGATGGTAGCATTGTTATCCAAGCCACCAGCGTAGGCAGTGACACCATGTTGGCTCGCATTATTGATTTAGTTCGTCAAGCGCAAAGCAGTAAACCAGCCATCGCAAAATTAGCAGACCAAATCTCAGCGGTGTTTGTTCCCGTGGTGGTCGCGATCGCGATTGCTGCCGCATTAGTATGGTATGCCGTTGGGCCCGATCCAAAAGCCAGTTATATGTTAGTTGTAGCAACGACAGTACTGATTATTGCCTGTCCTTGTGCGCTTGGCCTTGCCACACCACTTTCTGTAACCGTAGGGATTGGTAAAGCCGCCGAAATGGGCATCTTGATTCGAGATGCTGACGTACTGCAATCGGCGAGCAAGGTAGACTGCGTAGTATTTGATAAAACGGGCACCTTGACCCAAGGAACGCCGAGCGTTGAGCAGATTTTCAGCCAACAGAGCCAACGAGCACAATGGCTACAAATAGCGGCAAGTTTAGAGCAATACTCAGAGCATCCATTAGCTAAAGCGATTGTCAATCAAGCAAAGCTTGAAAACATTGAGCTTAAAGAAGTGCATGACTTTCATAACTTACGCGGTAAAGGTGTGACTGGGCAACTGGATAATCAAGCGATTGCCGTTATTTCATTGCCACAAGCTCAGCAAACCAATGTGGATTTGTCACACTTTGATACGGCGATATCTGAATGTGAGCAACGCGTTTGGACACCAGTGATCCTTACCGTTTCTGATATCGCTCAAGCGGTCATCGCGATTGCCGACCCGATCAAGCCGGAAGCATTCAGTGCCATCTCAGCACTTAAAGCAATGCAGATCGAACCCGTTATGTTAACTGGTGACAATCAAGCGGTCGCCAATGCGATTGCGAAACAACTAGGGATTAAGAGTGTCATTGCACAAGTTCTCCCTGATCAAAAAGCTCAGCAAGTGCAACAGCTAAAAGAGCAAGGGCACAAAGTGGCTATGGTCGGGGATGGAGTGAATGACGCGCCAGCCCTAGCGCTTGCCGACATTGGGATTGCGATGGGCAGCGGCAGTGATGTGGCGATAGAAAGTGCGCAAATGACGCTACTAAACTCCTCGCCGTTAGCGGTGGTCAATGCGATTGAACTATCCAAAGCAACGGTAAAAAATATGAAAGAAAATTTGTTTGGAGCGTTTATCTATAACTCTCTAGGCATTCCAATTGCTGCCGGTGTCTTATACCCAGCATTTGGCTTTTTACTTAGCCCCGTAGTGGCCGGTGCAGCAATGGCACTTTCTTCTATTACGGTGGTAAGTAACGCTAATCGACTACGACTACGACTATTTAAAACTACAAATCGTTCTTAGAGGCAACTATGACAATGAAAACACTCTCTTTAGCACTGCTGCTAGCATCTTCAGGTTCAGCATTCGCAGCGGATGTGATTAACCATAAATCACCTTACTGTGGTTGCTGCACAGAATGGACGAAACACATGCAAGATGCGGGTTTCACGGTTGAAGAGAAACTGCATGATGATATGAATGCGGTAAAACAACAGCTAGGCTTGGCTCCCAAGTTGGCATCTTGCCATACTGCTGAAATTGGCGGTTACGTTTTTGAAGGCCACATCCCCGCTGACGATATTAAATCATTTCTGGCCAATCCACCAAAGAACGCAAAAGGCTTGGCAGTTCCAGGCATGCCAATGGGCTCTCCTGGTATGGAATATGGCGATGAAAAAGATTCATACGCGGTATACGCCTATAACGAACGCGGCCAAGTGTTTGAGTACAACGTTTACCAAGGTAATCGTTAAACACATACCACACTGAAAAAGCCCAGCAATGCTGGGCTTTGTTCTATGATGAGCAAGATTCTATTTTATCGTTGTTAAAAACCGTAAGAGGCACCAAAAACAAAGGCATTATTGGTTGCGTCAGTACCGTTACCTTGATTGCGGTACTCAAAGTAAGGTTGAACACCTTGGCGAGTCCAGGTCGCTCGAAGCTCGTGATCCATCGAATTATCGGCATCGCCATCATTACGAACGTAAACATTATTGTAGCTTAATGTCAGTTCTGGATTCACGCTGTAGCCGATACGGTTATCAAAACGAAGTTGATCTTCGCCATCTTTTACATCGTGGTAGCGTGTGCGGTTACTGATCGCAATACCGTTATCGAAGTTATAACCAATTTTCACCAATGGGCGATACTGTACCGTTTCACCGTTATTCAATAGATGGTGATAACCAACGGCTACCCATAAGTTGTCATTCACCGAGTAACTTTGCTCGATACCCAAAGTAATATATGGCGAATTGCCTAAGCCGTTGTCTTGAAGCGCGTCATCGTCGTATTTACCCAATGAAATACCATCAAACTCCGTCAAAAGCGTGGTACCCGTATCAAAGGTATGGCCAGCTTCTAGTGTTGAAGTCGCATTAGGTTGCGCATCAGAATGGAATTGCACATTGCCCGTTACATAAGAAGACCCTGCAAATGCAGTAGAGGCGAAAGCAAGCGAAAGTGCGCTAAGAGTAAGAATTTTTTTCATGATAATCTGCCTTAATAAATAAATATTGCCGCGATTCTTGTTGGATGAGTGAACATCGTTATTGATCGCATAAAAGGAGCTTCATCCCTGGCTTGGCTCTATAGTGGCGAATTAATTTGGCAGATAAAAATGCAGCAAAGACGAGTGAGATCTGACGCAACGTAAAAACATCGCATGATATTTAATACCAATATTTCATGCACTTACAAAACATAAAAACTTCTAAGTGACCAGTGAGACGATCCAAATCACAGTCAATATAGAAAAATAACCGCTGAGTGCTATTGGTATCACACCGCTTTTAGCTTGATTGAGTTGTTTGTTAATTTTCCATAATAATAATCGGACCTCGATCACGGTTCATTCAGTAAGCAAATGAATATTACTCGCGCTGCCAACATATCCCGTACCTCTTTGTGTCCACCCATCGTGAGAAACAGGCATAAAAAAGCCACCTTGCGGTGGCTTCAATTTGCATTCACTAGAGCTATAAACACTTACTTTTCCACGAGAGTTCGCATCATCTCGATATGACCATCATCATCATTGAGGCATGGAATAAAGTTAAAGCGTTCTCCACCGTGCTGTTTAAACAAGGCTTGGCACTCTTCTGATATTTCCTCTAGCGTCTCTAAGCAATCGGCCGCGAAGGCTGGCGTCATGACATCAATCGATTTAATACCCTTACTTGGTAACGTTTCGAGGGTTTTATCGGTGTAGGGTTGTAACCATTCTTCACGACCAAATCTCGATTGGTAAGTCATGCCAATTTGCTCATCGCTTAATCCTAGCTCTTGCTGGAGTAGCTGCGTCGTCTGTTGACAATGAATTGGGTAAATATCGCCATTATCAGCAAAACGCTGAGGAATACCGTGATATGAACAGAGCAAGTAATCAGCCTGTCCGTTCTTTTGCCATGAACGGCGCACACTATCCGCAAGCGCTTTGATGTAGAGTGGATGCTGATGATAATCACGCACTAAACGATAGCTTGGTATTACTGCCATCTGTTTGAAGGCTAATGTTAGGCCATCAGAAACAGCGGCCGTTGTCGTCGCTGAATACTGCGGATAAAGGGGCAATACAATTACCTCCTCCACGCCCTGCGCCATTAATGCTTGCAGACCAGACAACAGACTTGGATTACCGTAAGTCATGGCTAATTCGACCGGAATATCAAGTTGTGCAGCCAACTTTGCCGCTTGGCGCTGGGAATACACCATCAGCGGTGAACCTTCATCCATCCAAACTGATTGATAAAGCTTAGCCACTTTGGGTGCACGAAGAGGTAAAATCACTCCATGCAGCAATGGACACCATAACCAGCGAGTCATATCCACAACTCGTTTATCATGCAAAAACTGGCTTAAGAAACGTTTTACCGCTGGCGCGGTTGGCTCGTCTGGCGTACCGAGGTTAACCAGTAACACACCCTGTTTGTTATTGTTATTCATGGCATCCTATCGACGGTAGAAAGAATTTAGATACGCGCTCACGCTAAAAAGCGATCAAACTTCTCGCGGGTTTAAACACTTAAAAAGCAAATAAAAAAGGCGACCATTAGGTCGCCTTTACTATAGCAATTTTTTCTCTTAGTGAGAATTAAGCCAGTGCTTTCTCGATATCTGCACTTACTTCTGCAACTTGCTTAGTACCATCAAATTTAAGGTACTTAGTGTTACCTACTTCAGCTTCTTTACCGTAGTAAGAGATAAGCGGAGCGGTTTGCTCATGGTAAACACCTAGACGAGCACGTACGGTTTCTTCTTTGTCGTCATCACGAACAACAAGGTCTTCACCAGTCACGTCATCTTTACCTTCTTCTTTAGGTGGGTTGTACACTACATGGTAAGTACGACCAGAAGGAAGGTGAGCACGACGACCAGCCATACGCTCAACGATCACGCTGTCAGCAACGTCGAATTCGATAACGTAATCTACCGCAACGCCCATTTCTTTTAGGCCATCAGCTTGAGGGATAGTGCGAGGGAAACCATCTAGAAGGAAACCTTTCTCACAATCGTCTTGAGCAATGCGCTCTTTGATAAGACCAAGGATGATTTCATCAGAAACTAGCTGACCAGCATCGATTACAGCTTTAGCTTGTTTGCCTAGTTCTGTACCTGCTTTGATAGCAGCACGCAGCATGTCACCAGTAGAGATTTGTGGAATACCGTATTTATCCATGATGAAGTTTGCTTGTGTGCCTTTACCTGCACCTGGAGCACCTAGAAGAATGATGCGCATGATTTATCCTCTTTAATATTAGAAATTTATACCGAAGCTCACAATCAGATGCCTCATTCACTCAAGCTTGATTGAGCAAACTAAAACAAGTGCGGACGGTAAGTTTCGGTATATACCCACTAAACGGAGTATTGTGTTTGGGCGAGCAAAATACACGCCTTAAGACTCACATTCAAGTTTCTGAGTCTACCATATTTTACAGGCAGCACGACTCTAATAAGACTAAAGAATGTTAAGCCACTATATCAGCTGACGACTTCAGCCTAATCGCTGCATGTTTTGCTATTTATCTCTGACGTTCAAACAAAAAGCCCGCAAGATGCGAGCTTTTTGTTTTTTAGCTAATATTAGCCCTTAGTCAAAAGGGTATTAATTGCACCTAAGAATTGCGATGGATCTTGCAATGAACCACGTTCTGCCAGCATTGCTTGACCAAGTAGAACTTCAACCCAACGGCCAAAAGCTTGTTCATCGGCTTCATCCGCCATTTGCTTAACCAGTGGATGTTCTGGGTTAATTTCGAAAATGTATTTCACTTCTGGCACGGCTTGGCCTGCTGCTTCAAGCAACTTCGCCATTTGGGTACCCATTTCAAAATCATCCGTTACTACAACCGCTGGTGTTGTGGCGAGCTTAAAGGTAGTACGCACTTCTTTAACGCGATCACCTAGATACTCTTTGGTGCGTTCCACAACCGATTTGAACTCTTCTTCCGCTGCTTTATGCTTCTCTTTTTCAGCTTCATCTTCAAACTTGCTCAGATCAAGACCCGCTTTGGTGATTGACTGGAACTGCTTACCATCAAATTCAGTCAGGTAGTTCATCAACCACTCATCGATGCGATCGTACATCAAGATCACTTCAATGCCCTTGGCTTTAAACTGCTCTAAGTGCGGGCTATTTTTCGCCGCTGCGTAGCTGTCTGCGGTTAGGTAGTAGATCTTATCTTGATCTTCTTTCATGCGCTCAATGTAAGACGCAAGACCAACAGTCTGCTCTTCTGAATCCACTTCAGTTGAGGCAAAACGCAATAGACCTGCCACTTTCTCTTTGTTGGCCATGTCTTCCGCTGGACCTTCTTTTAGCACTAGGCCAAATTCTTTCCAGAAAGAAAGGTACTTATCGTTGTCGTTATTGGCCATGCGCTCAAGCATAGTCAAGACACGTTTAGTACAAGCGTTACGCAATGATTGCGTCACTTTATTATCTTGTAGAATTTCACGAGATACGTTGAGTGGTAAATCATTTGAATCAATCAAACCACGAATGAAACGCAGGTAAGAAGGCATAAACTGCTCAGCATCATCCATAATGAAGACGCGCTGTACGTACAGTTTTAAACCTGATTTATGGTCACGGTTGAACATATCCCAAGGGGCTTTCGCTGGGATGTATAACAGACTGGTGTAGTCGTTCTTACCTTCAACACGGTTATGACTCCACACCAATGGATCAGCAAAATCGTGCGAAACGTGCTTATAAAACTCTTGGTATTCTTCGTCGCTGATGTCCGACTTATTACGAGTCCAAAGGGCTTGAGCTTTGTTAATTTGCTCCCACTTCTTCTCGCCAGTTTCCTTACCTTCTTCATCACGTTCTTCAGTGTGGATCAGAACCGGAATACCGATGTGATCAGAATATTTGCCGATGACATCACGTAAACGCCATTCATTTAAAAACTCTTTACCATCTTCACGCATGTGCAGCACGATATCAGTACCGCGTGTTTCTTTATGGATATCTTCGATGGTGTAGTCGCCTTCACCTTCAGAATGCCACTGAACCGCCTGATCCGCGGATAGGCTTGCTGCGCGAGTGCGCACGGTGACGCTATCTGCGACAATAAATGCCGAGTAGAAGCCCACACCAAATTGACCAATCAGTTGAGAGTCTTTGCTCTGATCATCTGACAGTTTTGAGAAGAATTCCGCGGTGCCCGATTTAGCAATCGTGCCTAGATGCTCAATCACATCTTCACGGCTCATGCCGATACCGTTATCAGAAATGGTTAGGGTGTTGTTCTTTTCATCGAAAGAGAGTTTCACGCTAAGGTCCGCATCACCTTGATACAGATCTGCATTGGACAACGCTTGGAAACGAAGCTTATCTGACGCGTCTGACGCGTTAGAAATTAGTTCACGTAGGAAAATCTCTTTATTTGAGTACAGAGAGTGGATCATTAAGTGAAGCAGCTGTTTTACTTCAGACTGAAAGCCACGAGTCTCTTTATTGTGTGTTGCAGTTTCGCTCATGTTTACTCCGTAACATCTATACTTATCAGGATCCTAGGCTGTTCATACCAAGGATTATTTGATGATGATTGTTAATTAACATGAGGGTGACAAATGTAAATTCAAGGTCAATAATTATAAAAACGGTGTTTTTTTGATTTTAGTTTGTCTATCCTGCCTAACAAAATATTTGTAAATTGCGATCCATATTTATTAAGATTGTGATCCGTATCATTCATTGACACTAGTGATGTCTGAGACCTATCAAAACTGAAGGCCAACTGCATGAGTAATATAGGTACAAAGTTTAATCTGGCGAACAAGTTCACGTTCGATCCAAACACCAACTCACTGATAGAAAAAGACAATGATGTCGATATTATCCGTCTCGGTAGTAATGAAAGCAGGATCCTTCTTCTACTGGTGGAAAAGCCAAATTTAGTCGTAACCCGCAATGAGTTACACGACTTCGTGTGGCGTGAACAAGGATTTGAAGTTGATGACTCAAGCCTAACTCAAGCAATCTCAACACTACGAAAATTTCTAAAAGACTCGACTAAATCGCCGGAATTTGTCAAAACCGTACCGAAACGCGGTTATCAACTGATCTGCTCTGTAGAACGAATGACGCCATTAGTCAGTGGCGACACACCAATCATTGAACCTCAAGACAATGCAACTTATGAGGCCAATGAAGAGCAAGAGCCTGAGATTAATTTGACCGAAGAGATTGAGCGTGAAGTGGAATTACCGCCAACATCCTCACCTCAACTCGAGCCTCAAACAGCGGTAAAAACGACCTCCACTCTATTTAGTAAAGTGTTGATTTCTATTGCATTGTTATTGCCTTTGCTTGCATTAGTTATCGATAAACCAACCGATTCTCAATTTCGTCAAATCAATTCATTTGATGGCGTCGTGGTCAAAACCCCTATTAATCATCCTGACCTTTCTCATTGGTATTCGGCTATTGAGCAGTGTGTGGTTCGCTACAAACAATCCCACTTAAATGAAGCGGCGCCCGTCGAAGTGATCGCCACTGGTGGCCAAAATAATCAGTTGGTGCTGAACTACATTCATCGACTTGATCATTCTGGAGAGAACATTACCGTGCGTATTTTCTCTGACCAAAATGACCTTGACCATATCTGCCAATAAGGAATATTTATGAATCAGAAACTAGCGTTAGCCTTATTAGCAGTATCGGTACTTTTTAGTGGTTGGTTGTACTTAGATAGTGATTTTCAAGTAGAAAAGACCATTACCTCTAAAGAGTGGCAATCAAAAATGGTCACCGTGATCAGCGATAATCTGCAAGAAGAAACCGTCGGTCCGCTGCGTAAAGTCGACGTGGTCTCGAATGTAAAATACCTGCCAAACGGCACTTACATCCGCGTAGCGACGATTCGTTTGTTTGCCAATAGTGAGCAGAGCGATAGCGTGATCAATATTTCTGAAACGGGTGATTGGGAAATCAGTGATAACTATCTACTAATTTCGCCTAAAGAGTTTAAAGATGTCTCTTCCGCGCAAAGCAAAGATTTCACTGATGTACAGCTACAACTGATTAAGCAGTTATTTAAAATGGACTCACAATTGAGCCGTCGCATTGATATCGTCAACGATAAAACCTTGCTTTTAACTAGCTTAAGTCATGGTTCTACGGTACTTTTCTCTAACTAGTTCTCACGACAATGACAAGGGGGCATGACGCTCCCTTTTTTATAATCATGGATTGGATTGATTCCGCTGGCCTATTACTGGGCTCACTCACAGCCAACATACTCGCCGCCCTTTCCGGTGGAGGCGCAGGCCTGCTGCAATTCCCGTTATTACTGTTTTTTGGTCTACCATTCTCTGTTGCACTCGCCACACATAAAGTCGCCAGTGTCGCTCTTGGCTTAGGCGCCGCCTTTACGCACCTAAAACAAAAATCGTTTTCTTTTGCTGAAGCTTGTTATCTCACGCTTGTTGGCAGTATTGGGGTGATCATTGGTGCCAATCTTATCCTGACGATTCCCGACTTTTGGGCGGAAAAAGCCCTTGGTGTGATGATCTTGGCTTTAGGCATCTATTCCTATTTCAAAAAGCAGCTAGGCCAAGAATCCCAACCCATTCATCGTCATTTCTTCGGTTGGTCACTCGGTGGGCTGGGCTTAATTTTTATCGGCATTATTAATGGCTCACTTACCGCAGGGTCCGGCCTACTGGTCACGCTATTTTTAGTACGCTGGTTTGGCTATAGCTACAAGCAAGCGGTGGCACTCACCATGATCTGTGTTGGTCTGTTTTGGAATGGCATTGGCGGCATCGCGATTGTGCATGCTGGCGCTCAAATCTATTGGCCATGGTTACCGCTTTTACTGGTTGGCTCGTTTGTCGGCGGCAGTATCGGCGCGTACCTTTCGACTCGCTTTAGTAATCGAATAATTAAAATCTGCTTTGAAATCCTCACCTTACTGGTGGGCATAAAACTACTTATTTAGGAAATGAAATGGAAAAAGCAAATATTGAGATTTTTTATTGCCGTCAGTGCAATTGGATGCTGCGCTCAACTTGGTTAAGCCAAGAGCTCTTACATACCTTTAGTGAAGAAATTGCTTCGATCTCTCTTCACCCCGATACTGGTGGTCGATTCGAAATCATTTGCAATGGCCAACTGATTTGGGAGCGCAAACGCGATGGCGGCTTTCCTGAAGCCAAAGTCCTAAAACAACGTGTGCGTGATGTGATTGACCCAGAGAGAGACTTAGGTCATTCCGATAATAAATAGCATTGGTATAAATAGCATTCGTTGTAAATAACATTACTAGACAATTACGATAATGAAATGGCTGCGATAAAGCTTAACTTTGCCGCGATTTCGCTTCGAAAAAATAAAAAGGCACCATGCGGTGCCTTTTCCTATTTACACTTTTTGATTACCACTCTTGTGGTTAAAACAACGATTCAAATCAACGATTCAAAATTCAGCGTCTAATTGCGTCTCAGCTAAAGTTTCCCCGACAAAACTCTTCACCTTGATGGTGCTGTTTTCTAGTAAGCCATAACTGGCAGCAAAGCCATCGCGTGGAAATGTGACAGAACCTGGATTGAAAATAAATTGCGCTCCTTTAAGTTCGGCAACCGGAATATGAGTGTGACCATGCACTATCACATCCCCCTCTCGCAACGCTGGGCGTTTATCGCTGTTGTACAGATGGCCGTGGGTAACAAACAAACGCTTACCAGTTGGCAGCATCACCCAAGCAAAATCACTCATCATTGGGAATGACAGCAGCATTTGATCAACTTCACTATCACAATTACCGCGTACTGCGATAATGCGGTCCGCATATTGGTTAAGTAATTCAGCCACTGCGGGTGGGTTATAACCTTCTGGAATCGGATTACGAGGGCCATGATTTAACACGTCCCCCAGCAACACTAAATGCTCGATACCAGAGCGTTCAAACTCTTGTAGTACTTGGGTTGTAGCAGGCAGACTGCCATGTAGATCTGAGGCAAAAAACAATTTCACGACATCAACTCCTCAAAATAATTGAGGCTATTCTACGTAATTGTCGATTAGTCGTCATCTCGCGCCATGCCATTTAGAACAATATTATTGTAACTGACCATACCGATCACTTGACCATTTTCAATCACCGGCGCTCGGCTAATACCGAAACGTTCAAACAGACGAGCACAATATTTGACGTTCATCGTGGGATCCACTCCCAATGCGGGTTTGGTCATCACTTCATAAATATTAGTCCGTTCGCAGGAGCGGTTTTTCGCTAACACTTTTTTAGCAATATCATTCATCAATACAATGCCATATTCATCATCTTGATGACGTTTATTGACCACGAGGGCTTTAACTTGATTTTGCCGTGCTAAACGGATCCCCTCCTGCACTGTCGTTAAGCCATCAATAATGACGTAGTTGCCCGTCATTACATCGCGTACACGAATGATTTCTTGGGTTGTCATAATTCATCCTCTACCACTTTGGTTAACTGCTCAACTTGATGGGCAACACCAACAGCATCTTCGATATCTATTTGGACGGCAATGCCCTGCCCCGATGCTTGATCAAACTCACCGACTTCGCTGATGGTCTCTAATATTTGCCGAGCCAAATGCTCTTCAACCACAAACAGCAACACGTCTTTTTGCACCTCTAATGTCAGGCCAAAAAAGGTCCGTTTTTGGTTAAGTCCTTCGCCACGAGCGTTGTTGATCACCGTCGCCCCTGTCGCGCCCGCTTGACGCGCGGCATCAAGCACTTGTTCGGTTTTACTGTCTTCAACAAAGGCCAAAAGCAACTTAAAGCGCATTTTCTTTATCCTCTTGTTTAGGTTTATTCAACCATTGGGTTATCTGTGCGTAACCCATCACTGAAATGATCGGAAATAAGCTGGCAAATGCAATCAAGCCAAAGCCATCAATCATTGGATTTCGCCCCGGAACCGTAGAAGCAAGGCCAAGTCCAAGCGCGGCGACAAGCGGTACGGTCACCGTGGAAGTGGTCACACCGCCTGAGTCATAAGCTAATGGAATGATTAACTTGGGTGCGAAAAAAGTTTGAATGACGACCACGATATAGCCAAAGATGATGTAGTAATGAATCGGATCACCAACAACAATTCGATAGCTCCCCAGCGAAATACCAATCGCGACGCCCAGCGCAACAGCAATACGCAAACCATTAACCCGAATGCTGCCACCTGAAACCTGATTGGCTTTGATCGCCACAGCGATCAATGATGGCTCCGCAATGGTAGTACTGAAGCCTATACAAAACGCGAACAAATAAACCCAGTAGTAATCAATCCAGCTCAATGTCTCTTGGGCACTAATGCGAACTTGTTGCAGAAAATCTGGCGCGGTCAGTTGCGCTGCCATGGTTTCACCCAAAGGAAAGAGCGCCAACTCAAGGCCAAGCAAGAAAAGTGACAAACCTAAAATGACATAAAAAAAGCCCAATAGCACTTTGATGGGATTAGCGATAGGTCGGCGCAACACCGCAAATTGAAAGCCAAATAGAATCGTGGCAATAGGAATAACATCGCCAACGGTGTCGATAAAGGTATCCAGTAGCTGCACCATCATGCCACCACCATTCCAAAGACCATTACAAACATCATTGGCAGTAAAGAGGCAAATGCGATCAAGCCAAAGCCATCAATCATCGGATTTCGCCCTTTAATTGAAGAAGCCAAGCCCACACCTAATGCTGTAACTAATGGTACAGTAATGGTTGAGGTGGTCACCCCACCGGAGTCGTAAGCCACGCCAATAATACTTTCTGGTGCAAACGCGGTGAGAATCACCACACCGATATAACCACCAATAATCATGGTTTGGATTGGCCAGCCTTTGAGAATACGTAATACGCCTAACACAATAGCGATCCCAACCGATAATGCGACCGTTAGCCGCAAACCATTAGCGTAGTCCTCGCGGCTCGCCTCATCATTGATGATCATACCGCCCTCTGCGGCCACTTCTGCCGCTTCATCGGCAATGGCGGTTAAGGCAGGCTCTGCTACCGTCGTACCAAAGCCCAAGCAAAAAGCAAAAATCAACAACCAAAATACACTGCCTTTGCGGGCAAAAGCTTGCGCCATGGTCTCGCCAATAGGAAAGAGCCCCATCTCAAGCCCAAAAATAAAAAATGTCAGGCCAAGAACCACCAGTAATAAGCCGAATAAGATCGAGAGAAGATTGGGCAGTGGTTCTTGTAGTACCACTAACTGGAAAAAAGCAATTACAATAATGATTGGCATAAGATCACGAAAGCTGCCCAACATGGCGCGCAGTAACGCGCCTATTGCTTGCCTCACTTCCAGCATAATCTCACTCCATTGCTAACCCGTAGGCTATCTTGCCCACATCCTATCTTGCCAAAGCGCCTACTGATAGTATGTGACGGTTGCATCACCACTCATATAGGATGTAACAAAATGTGTATTCTGTGACTCCCTACACTTCCTGATTCGCCGTTGAAACGCGACAATTATCACGCACGCTCTGATCCGAGTGGCGAGGTTATCGCTATAATTACTCCAAGTGAGGAGAATGTAATGAAGATATTGATCACTGGCGGTACTGGATTCGTCGGCAGAGAATTGTTGAAACACTTAACGACCCATGAGGTGGTTCTGCTATCGCGCAACCTAGATAAAGCGAAGCAAACTCTCAGTCATGCTGATTTAGGCAATATTACCTATCTCTCCCACTTGGATGATCTGCATGATTTAAATGATTTTGATGCCGTGATTAATCTCGCCGGAGAGCCCATCGCCGACAAGCGTTGGAACAAAAAACAGAAACAAGCCATCTGCCAAAGTCGCTGGCAACTCACCGAACAAATTGTCAGTCTTATTCATGCAAGCACCACTCCGCCTAAAGTCTTCATCAGCGGCTCAGCAGTCGGCTACTATGGCGATCAACAACAGCATCCATTCGATGAAAGCTTGCATGTTCAAAGCAAAGGCTTTCCTCATTATGTTTGTGCAAAATGGGAAGAGATAGCCAATCGCGCGCGCTCAGAGGAGACTCGAGTATGCATCTTGAGAACCGGTGTGGTTTTAGGTTGTGACGGCGGCGCCTTAAGCAAAATGTTATTGCCCTATAAGCTCGGTGTTGGTGGCCCAATTGGACGAGGCAAACAATACCTACCTTGGATTCACATGTTAGATATGGTACGCGGTATACTCTATTTACTCGAGACTGAACATGCCCATGGGGAATTTAATTTTTGTGCTCCTCACCCCGTCACCAACCGTCATTTCAGCCGTACTTTAGCCCGAACGCTAAAACGCCCTCACCTGTTGTTTACCCCTAAATGGGCGCTGAAAATAATGATGGGAGAGCGCGCGGTGTTGCTCTTCGATAGCGTCCGAGCCAAGCCGAAAAAACTCACCGAGTTGGGCTTTCGTTTTAGCTACTCCAGAATTGAACCTGCACTAAAAAATTTATTACAACATCGCGACTAATCCTTTACTCTAGAGTGGCATATCGTCGCTTAAAGAGAAGGAATTCATGTCAAAAGCAGTACTGATCACCGGCTGTTCATCTGGAATTGGCTACGCCGCTGCCCATGCACTTCATCAACGGGGCTACCAGGTGATCGCATCTTGCCGCAAAGCTGAAGATGTAGAAAGGCTGCAAGCGGAAGGTCTAACTTGCCTTCAATTAGACTTGAGCGATTCAGCCAGTATTGATCTTGCAGTAACGCAAACATTGGCGCTCACCAATGGCCAGCTTTACGGTTTATTCAATAATGGCGCATATGGGCAACCCGGCGCACTCGAAGACTTACCGACCGACGCGCTGCGCGCACAATTTGAGAGTAACTTTTTTGGTTGGCATCAACTGGTTCAACACGTACTGCCAGTAATGCGTAAACAAGGCTATGGTCGTATCGTACAAAACAGTTCTGTACTTGGCTTTGCGGCAATGAAATACCGTGGTGCTTACAACGCCTCTAAATTCGCCCTTGAAGGTTGGAGTGACACCTTGCGCTTGGAGCTTGCCGATACCGAGATCAAAATTAGCTTAATTGAACCTGGCCCCATTGAAACCCGCTTTCGAGCCAATGCCTTAAAAGCCTTTCAGCACTGGATTGATATTGATGGCAGCGTTCATCAAACCGCCTATAAACAACAAATTCAACGACTCGAAAAGGAGGGCTCAAACAATGCTTTTGTACTGCCACCTGAAGCTTGTATCCCCCCATTGATTGATGCCCTTGAAGCACCACGGCCAAAGATCCGCTATCGAGTCACACGACCAACCAAGGTGTTTGCCATTTTAAAGCGCCTATTGCCCAGTCGATGGTTGGATAAAATTTTGCAAAAAGCCGCTTAATGTCATCAATACGTCACAATAGAAGCGCATGATTCACTGGTAACGTAGAAATACCCCATATTAATAAGCGTTTCATTCGGTGCCTGCAGATGTCATTAAATAAATTAAATTGGCTATGTGTGAGTGCTGTGCTAACTCTGTTTATCTTATTTTAAACACCTTCGCTGCACGTGCTGCCAATAAAAATGCCACTGAATTCAGTGGCGTTTTTGTTTTAGAGACTTGATATATACACTTCCTGCCCATACTGTTAGTAGCAATAGGCTCAGCCTAAGTGAATCAATACTAGCGCCCCCAGTACTTATAATTGGCAAGGATAAAGCAAATGCAATCACCTTTTATCGTCGAACTCAATCAGCAGAATTTTATGCCGGTTCTCGAAAGCTCTCGACAAACCCCTCTGCTTATCCACTTTTGGGCCCCTATGAGCCAAGAAAGCAGTGACATCATTCCTCAACTGCAACAGCTCGCTCAAAACTACAATGGTGCGTTTACGCTTGCACTGCTCAATTGTGAACAAGAACAAGGCATTGCTGCGCAATTTGGTGTTCAAGCTTTACCCACCATCGCCTTATTTTCTGAAGGCCAACCCGTGGATGGCATGGGTGGCCCCCAACCGATTAGTGCCATCGAAGAGATGCTTAACCGACACTTACCAAGTCAAGATGCGCTAACAATGAATCGCGCTCTTCAACTGGTCGCTGCAGGCGAGCATACTCAAGCGCTGCCACTACTAAAATCGCTCCCAGAAGAATTATTAGTAAAAGGAGAAGTGAAACTTGCGCTGGCCGCTTGCTACCTTGAAACTCAAGATTTCACTCTTGCTGCAGAACAACTGCAACATATTCCTCTCGAATACCAAGATAACGATTACAAGAGCCTTATTGCTAAATTAGAACTGCATAATCAGGCGGCGAATAGCCCTGAGATCCAATCTCTTGAGAGTGCCTTTGCCCAAGATCAGGACAATGCTAAGTTAGCACTGGATTTGGCATTGAACTACCATAACGTTAATCGTGATGAAGAAGCGCTCGAGCTGATCTGGCGCTTCATTGAAAAAAATCTCAATGCTCTCGACGGCGAAATGAAAAAGACCTTTATGGATATACTCAGTGCATTAGGTCAAGGAAACCCACTGGCTGCGCAATACCGTCGCCAGCTTTACTCTATCCTCTACTAATTACAGAGTAAAAATAGATTCATCTCATTGATAAGGCCGGATATTCCGGCCTTTGTTTTATCAAAATTAGAGGCATAGCTCTCATTTCTAGATTTGTCGCCGCTGGTTTAATAAGCAACAATGGTCACAATCATGAAATAAGGAAAATCAGTATGCCCATTGACTACTCTCTCATTACCACCGCTATTTTTGTTCTCGTTGTTATAGCCTTTGTTTACGCAGGTGTTAAAACCGTTCCTCAAGGTAACCACTGGACGGTAGAACGCTTTGGTCGTTATACCCACACACTCAAACCTGGCTTAAACTTCATCATTCCATTTATTGACAGCATTGGTCATAAGATCAACATGATGGAGCGCGTGCTTGATATCCCGGCACAAGAAGTGATCTCTCGCGATAACGCCAATGTCACCATTGATGCCGTCTGTTTTGTGCAAGCCATCGACGCAGCAAAAGCCGCTTATGAAGTTAACGACCTCGTTCATGCGATTCGTAATCTGACTCTAACCAATATGCGTACCGTACTCGGCTCAATGGAACTTGATGAGATGCTTAGCCAACGTGACCAGATTAACGTTAAACTATTGGCCATCGTTGATGAAGCGACTAACCCATGGGGGGTAAAAGTCACTCGTATCGAAATTAAAGATGTACAGCCGCCGGCAGATCTAACCGCAGCGATGAATGCGCAAATGAAAGCAGAACGTAATAAGCGTGCTGATATTCTTGAAGCTGAAGGGGTTCGCCAAGCGGAAATCCTCAAAGCAGAAGGTCATAAACAATCTGATATCCTGAAAGCAGAAGGCGCTAAACAAGCGGCGATCCTTCAAGCAGAAGCGCGTGAACGTGCCGCAGAAGCCGAAGCTCGAGCGACTGAGATGGTTTCTAACGCGATTGCACAAGGTGATATGCAAGCGGTGAATTACTTTATAGCTCAGGGCTACACTGAAGCCCTAAAAGCAATTGGCCAAGCAGAGAATGGCAAGATCATCATGCTACCACTCGAAGCGACGGGATTGATGGGGTCTGTAGCCGGTATTGCTGAAATGTTTAAACAGCAACCTGAAAAATAACCGCTCATATTGGTATAACGTTATTACATAGAGAAGTGCCGTGATTGAACTACTAGATACTTTTACCCACTGGCATTGGCTTGCTTTAGGTTTAGCCTTGTTGGCGGCGGAACTACTCGGTGCCGCAGGTTACTTGCTATGGCTTGGTATATCAGCACTGTTAGTCGGCCTGCTGCTTTCGTTGTTGCCACTTAGCTGGCAACTGCAATGGGTTTCTTTTGGGGCCTTTGCGCTAGTGACCACATGGCTGTGGTGGCGACGTCAGCTAAAACAAGATCAAGAAAGCGATGAATCGAGAACACTCAATCAAAAAGAGAAACAACTGGTTGGTCAAGTGATCACACTAGAGGAGGATATTCCAGCAGGGAAATCGCGTATTCGCGTTGCTGATACAACTTGGTCTGCATATTGTGAACAATCATTACCAGCGGGAACGGTGGTAAAAGTAATAGGAATTGATGGTATCACGCTGATCATTCAAGCCAATTAATTCGGCATTAACCAATAAAAAGGGGCTAAAAGCCCCTTTTTATTTACAAATGTATCAATAAAGAACCATTCTACTCATCTTTTAAAGCAAAAAACTAATTTCATAGCTAAATATCTAATCAATCATAAGTTTCAGTTATTTGTTGCAGAAAAATATCATTTTTTTTTGATCTTTATCGATCTTGTTTCATACTAAAACTATCTCAGGAATTTGAGATAACTCGCAAAAATAAGGGGATTTATTATGAAAACTGTTATTGCTCTATTTTGTACTGCGCTACTGTCATTTTCTGTATTTGCTGGCGGAGCTGCCACCGAACGCGGTCCTTGGGTGGATTGTACCTACCAAGATGGCTCAATGGATTATATCCCGAGCGGTGTTTGTAAAGAACGAGGCGGCGTTTTGTCGACTAACCAATACTAATAAACTATGAACGCTGACAAGAAAAAAGGCTCTAATACCAAGTGGTATTAGAGCCTTTTTACTCGAATTTTTATTGACTGATAAGCCAAGCAAGAATTTGTTTTCTATCTTCTACCTTAGCTTCTGCATACCAATAACTAAGCATATTCAATGCTTGAGAACCTTCAATGGGAGTTACCTTATCCATTGAGCGATTTTCAAATGCCCAGCTAACAAATTGTTCATTTTCTGCCGGTGTTGCCTTATCCATCCAGTATTCAATCATGGACGCAGGCTCTAGTTCGCCAGTTTTAACTGTCACGACTTTCACTGCTGGTGCAGTTGCTACTACCGCGGCATCAACTTGCGCCACACTAGTCTCGGCATTATTCCCCATAGTTACACCATGTGCTTTGTTATAATGGGCAAGATCCTTACTATAGTCACGCATTAGACCATCGCCAGCAGGTAGTCGATCAATCGTGAAATCAATATTATTGCCACCTTCATCGACCAGCTTTACTTTCGGGTTTTTGTTAAATTCAATTCCTTCGCTTTCACGCAATACACGCATATCAGGTTCTAAGCGGAGATCGATATCTTCTGCATTAAAACTTAACACAAACGCATGCGAGTTAAATTTTTCTCTTTCTCCACCATTACTTTCAATCAATTTGGCCATGCGGAAAACAATTTGGTTTGTACCATTGTCTAACGTTTGAGCCGAAGTTGAAAATAGGCTATATCCCAGCTCTTCACCATCAATAATGATTGGTGAGAGATCGCGATGGAAGTTTAGTCCAACTTCTGCATGTGGAGCGAATGAAGTAGTCATTACACCAATAGCCAACAAGGTTTTCATTACCTTCATTTATAATCTCCTGATAAGAAAAACGAGCACTCGAATGAGTGCTCGTACAATTTAAGACAGTTAGACTAGCTTATAAGACTGAGCTTAGAAGTAGTACTCTGCACCCAATAGGATGTTCGTTGCGTCACCCGCTTTCTCGTCTTTACCTGCTTCTTCAGCTGGCATGTCGTAGTTACGGATATCCATGTATAGGTAAGAGCTTGGTAGCAAGTAACCTAGACGTGCAGTGATTGCTGTTGCTGAATCATCGTAGCCGCCGTTAGCAGTTTTAGATGTAGCTGCGTAACCACCTTTAAGAACCCATTTACCATCAATTACGTACTGAGCTGTTGCAGAGTAAGCATCTTGATCGTTCTTTTTACCTACAAGGTCATTTTTCATGTGTTTGTATGCAGCTGTTAGCGTTAGGTCGCCTAGGTACAAGCTACCACCAACGATTGCGTAAGAAACATCACCCGCTTTTTTAGTTGATGCTTCAGTAGCATCGATCACACCATAACACTGGTCGCTACCAGCTTTGTCTGCGTCTGCAATTGCAGCACAAGTCGCTAGGTCTTTATTAAAGCCCCAAGATGCGCCAGTCGCCGCAACTTTAGCATCGTACTCGCTTTGGCCGTAGTAACCAGCATGTACACTGAACATTTCACGAGTGAAAGATGTACCTAAGCTGTAAACCATCGCTTCGTTCGTTGCATCCATACCACTTAGTGTAGCTTGGAAGTTAAAGCCACCCCATGTTGCAGAGTCAAAACGGATGTTGTCGTTTGCACGATCTTGGTAAGAAGCACCAATTTTGTTGTGCCAATCGAATACGTTACCTAGACCTGGGTTTGAGTGTGGCCAATCGACGTAGTTGTATGCAGCAACAAGTTGACGACCGAATTTGATTGAACCAACGCCGTCGAAATCAAAACCGAAGTAAGTGTCACGACCACCGAAAGAACCTAGACCATCGTTGTTACCGCCACGGTTCCAAGCATTGCCTGTTTCCATTTGGTAAATGAAGTTAGGCTCAAAGTTATCAAACTCTACAGTACCACGAACACCTAGACGAGATTCGATCTCAACTACCGTGTTGCTATCACCCACTTCAGGGTTGTTTAGCTGAAGGCTACCAGCCGCTTGACCGTAAAACTGTACTGCTTGACCGTTTAGCTCAATTGCTGCGTTTGCTGTACCAGCCATTGCTGCTGAAGCAACTGCCGCACATACAAGAGTGCGTTTGAAAAATTTGTCCATGGAAAAAACTCCTAAAAAATGGGATATAGCTGTTTTCATTTCATCTCCCTTAAGTTTGGCCGCCGAAGGAAGAAGATAATTCTTATAAAATCTCAATTACGGTTTAGAATAATTTTTGATTTTAAAGTTACTGCATACACCGTGTGTATCCATGTCCCCTAGACTAACTTCGCAACAAAAAACATCAATCAGAACTTAATTTCTTTATAAAAAAATATGAGCTAACACATACTTTTTCAAAAGTAGTGATCTCGATCTCACTCATTATTTGAACTTTACAAACCTTCATTAAATAACTTTAAAAACAATAAGTTAAACAAAACCACCACCATAACAACTTGAAGTGTGTCGCACTACCCAAGGCTCTTTGAATTGTGTTATTTTTTGTTTGATCATTGTCACGGTTCTTTATTTGAAGATTATTTCTCACAAATAAAAGGATTAAATTTTTTTTCAAAAAAAAAAAAACGCTCTACCACTAGTGGTAGAGCGTTTTTTAGATAAATTTAGTTACATTAAGTTGATTAAATCTTGCTCGGTTTGTACCTCTATACCCAACTCTTGCGCTTTAGCTAATTTAGAACCCGCATTTTCACCAACAAATAGGATATCGGTTTTTTTCGACACGCTACCGGCCACTTTGGCACCTAAATTCTGCAATGCTGCTTTTGCATCGCTACGCGACAATTGTGACAGTGACCCCGTTAGCACCACGGTTTTACCGGCTAACGGTTGCGGCACACTTTCATCACGCTCTTCAATAGCTGGCCAATCAATCCCCTGCTGCTGCAATTCAGTGATCACTTGCTGGTTATTCTCTTGGGCGAAGAAAGCGGTCACATGACTTGCCACAATCACGCCAACATCTTGCACTTCGATCAACTGCTCATGTGTGGCAGCCATTACCGCGTCCAATGATTTAAAGTGCATGGCAAGGTTCGCTGCCGTCGCCTCGCCCACTTCACGAATACCGAGTGAGTATAAAAAGCGAGGTAATGTGGTTTGTTTAGATTTGACTAATGCATCAACGACATTCTGCGCCGATTTAGGCCCCATACGATCTAAAACCGTAATCACGCCGGCACTGAGCTTAAACAGATCAGCCGGAGTGGCAACCATCTCTTTATCGACCAGTTGTTCGATAACCTTTTCACCTAGGCCATCCACATCAAGCGCTTTGCGTGAGACAAAGTGCTTAAGCGCCTCTTTACGCTGCGCCTGACAAACTAAACCGCCAGTA
Organism: Vibrio sp. N418; assembly: GCF_000222565.1. Taxonomy (NCBI): domain Bacteria; kingdom Pseudomonadati; phylum Pseudomonadota; class Gammaproteobacteria; order Vibrionales; family Vibrionaceae; genus Vibrio; species Vibrio sp. N418. The sequence goes on along the minus strand of NZ_AFWD01000077.1, from coordinate 14,975 downwards.
CAGCGCGCGACTGCTTCACCTTCGACACGCTCAACCGCTGAGTGACATACTGGGCATTGTGCGGGGAAGACAATTTCACGCGCAGAATCAGGGCGACGATCCAGCACCACTGACACCACCTGCGGGATCACATCACCGGCACGGCGGATAATCACGCTATCACCAATCTTCACCGCTAAACGAGCAATTTCATCGGCGTTATGTAACGTGGCATTACTCACGGTCACACCACCAACAAAAATCGGCTCTAGTTTCGCGACCGGCGTGATCGCGCCAGTTCGACCGACTTGAAACTCTACGTCATTTAGAGTGGTGATTTCTTCTTGCGCCGGAAATTTATAAGCAATCGCCCAGCGTGGCGCGCGGGCAACAAAACCAAGACGCTCTTGCAAAGTCACGTCATCAACTTTAATCACGACACCATCAATCTCGTACGCCAGCGCATCACGGCGAGTCAAGATATCGTGATAATAGGCCTTTACGTCTTCTAAAGAATTAACCAGCTTTGTTTCCGGGCACATTGGCAGGCCCCAGTTTTTCAATTGCAAAAAGCGTTGGTAATGACTCAAGGACAATGGTTCGCCTTCCACCACACCGACACTGTAGGCATAAAAGCTCAGTGGACGAGTTGCGGTAATGCGTGAATCTAACTGACGTAAACTGCCTGCCGCAGCGTTACGTGGGTTAACAAACGGTTTTTCACCTTTTTTGAGAGCGTTTTGGTTTAACTTGTCAAAGCCAGCCTTAGGCATAAACACTTCGCCACGCACTTCAATGCGATTAGGCCAACCTTCACCGCGTAGTTTCAAAGGAATCGCACTGATGGTTCTGACATTTTCAGTCACGTTTTCACCGGTTGCGCCATCACCACGCGTGGCGGCTTGTACCAAAACACCATCGACATAGAGCAAGCTTATTGCCAAGCCATCTAATTTAGGCTCGCAGCAAAACAAATCGAAACGCGCTGCGGGTAGGCGGTCAGCCATTCTTTTATGAAAGCTTTCCAGTTCACCATCATCAAAAGCGTTATCCAACGACAGCATTGGAATTTCATGCGCGACCGATTCGAATCCATCAAGCGGTTTGCCGCCAACACGCTGACTCGGCGAGTCAATCGTCACTAAATCTGGGTGTTGCGCTTCAATATCGAGCAGTTCTCGCATCAGGCGATCATATTCTGCATCTGGGATCTCAGGGCTGTCTTCTACGTAGTAACGAACGGCATGGTAATGAAGCGTTTCGCGTAGTTGTTCGAGTTTTTGTTGGATTTCTGTCGACATAATTTACTCAATGTTCGAAAGGCAATAAAACGAATGGACGGAGTATGACCGCCCGATTTGAGATTCTCAAGTAATACCCAATAGCGATCATCATTTGGCGCGAAAACTCAGAATGAAGATACCAGTAATAAAGAGATTAAAAACAAAAAGGCTCCTATTGAGGAGCCTTAAATTTCAATTCAATACTTAGCCTTGCTGCACGGCCTTAAATTTCTTAATTTGTGCTCGGTAAGCATCTAAACGATTGGGCGTCATTAGATTACGCGCATCATCCAGCACATTCGCACCAAGGTCATCAGCAATTTGCTGTGCGGTTCTAAGCATCAACTTGAAGTTCTGATCAGCATCGCCAAAGCACGGCAAGGTCATAAAGAAAGAGATACCTTTGGTGGTAAAGAGCGCGGGATCATCATGTTTTAACGTTCCCGGTTGCATCATATTTGCGACACTAAATAACACTTTACCCGTCCCCGACAAATCCGCATGGCGATGGAAAATATCCATTTCACCATACAGTAAGCCATTTTGCTGCATGCTATCAAATAGCTTAGTGCCTACAAATGCTTGCTCACCAGTACAATGGACATTGAGGACAATGACATCCATTTCCGGCTCAGCATCAGGCTCACTAGGGCTTTCATCTTTGTCGCTTGTTTCTAACTGAACATCTTCAGGCTGTTTCGTCTCAGCCACATCTAATGCTTTCTCTTCAAATGGTGCTGTTTTGACTTGTTCGCTATCGACACGAGAAAAAGCAGAAGTTGGCTGAACACTCTCTTGCACCTGTTGCGATTTATCATGCAAAGGTTCAACCACCACCGTTTCAGCAACCGCAGACATAGAGGGCAAATCATCAGCAATAGAATAGGCAGGCGTTTGGCGTTCAGCACTGCTGACATCGATGCGGTCTAACTCGGTCTTCGCGTTGACACGCTGATCATCCGCCTCAAGGTAATCATTAACTAACGGATCAACTAAAGGATCGCTAGCCAGCGGATCAATCTCGAGAGGTTCCATCGATAGATCAGGTTCCTTGCGCTCTTTACGAATAATGTCAAAGTCGTCTTCTGGAGCAAAGCCTCGTTCTGCACTGCGATCAGCGATGTCTTCGCTTCCCACTTCGAGCTTCCCTAATGGCTTGTCACCAAATTTAGACTTACCTTCTTTTTTACTCGTCCACAGACCGTGAAATAGCAACGCGGCAATGGCTAGCGCGCCCACCACGATAAGTACGAATCGCAATTCCTGCATTTTTTGCTCTCATTTGCTTAGCCAAAGCGTTATTGTTACCCAAGCTAAGTTTATTAAAACGGTTAACGACCAACTCTACCAAAACTCACTAGGGTTTTAGAACAAATTAATGTGAGAAGTTCCCTCAATGTTGTGATTTTGGACACGCTTCTTTCTTGTTATTATAGAAAGTGCTCATTTTCCACCCAAAACTGTCACTATACAAAAAATAACGATGCAAAAAGTAACTATGAATAACAACACCACACCTCGCTCCGGTTTCGGCTACTTCTTTTACGGCTTCGAGATTGCCCTAAGTGCAGAAATACGTCGCTTTGTCATCTTGCCGCTATTGGCCAATATTGTTTTGGTTGGTGGTGCTCTGTTTTATCTTTTTTCTCATCTTGATGCATGGATATCATCTTGGATGGGACAATTGCCCGAGTTCCTTTCATGGCTAAGCTATCTGCTTTGGCCACTATTAGTTCTCACTATCTTAGCGACGTTTTCCTATTTTTTTAGCACGCTGGCTAATTTTATTGCCGCACCATTTAACGGTTTACTGGCAGAAAAAGTAGAAGAGCACCTGACTGGGCAAAAAATCAATGACGACGGTTTCCTGAGCGTGATAAAAGACACGCCACGAGTCCTAGCGCGCGAATGGCGTAAATTGGTTTACGTATTACCAAAGGCGATTGGACTTTTTTTGCTGCTGCTTATCCCTGCTTTAGGCCAAACTATTGGGCCAATTCTTTGGTTTGTTTTCACCGCGTGGATTCTGGCGATTCAATATTGTGACTATCCATTTGATAATCATAAAATCTGCTTTAACGACATGCGTTACAATTTGAAACAAAAACAAGGAAAGGCGTACGGTTTCGGCGTGCTAGTCAGCATTTTTACCACCATTCCTATTCTGAATTTGATTGTAATGCCTATTGCCGTCTGTGGCGCAACGGCGATGTGGGTGGCAGAGTTCAAAAAGTAGTCGTCAGGGAGCTCACTGCTCCCTGCTATTTTCTTTGCGAGTACCTTCAAGTTAATAAGATATAACTTTTTAATCCTTCTCTAGAATTTTTTACTGTCCTAATCTCTACCACACAAAATAAACAAATAGGGTTGCGCGGTATCCTGACTTTTTCGGTATCCGAGCAAGACGCTAACTAATGAAGGACCATACCATGAGCAAGATTTATGAAGACAACTCACTAACTGTTGGTAACACTCCACTTGTACGTTTAAACAAAGTTAGCAAAGGTAATGTACTTGCTAAAATTGAAGCGCGTAACCCAAGCTTCAGCGTAAAGTGCCGTATCGGCGCCAACATGATTTGGGATGCAGAAAAGAAAGGCACACTTAAACCAGGTGTTGAACTGGTTGAGCCAACTAGTGGTAACACAGGTATCGCACTCGCTTTCGTTGCTGCCGCTCGTGGTTACAAGCTTACGTTAACCATGCCAGAATCAATGAGCCTTGAGCGTCGTAAACTGCTGAAAGCACTAGGGGCTAACCTAGAGCTGACTGAAGCGGCGAAAGGCATGAAAGGTGCAATTGCTAAAGCAGAAGAAATTGTTGCAAGCAACCCTGAAAAATACCTACTGCTACAGCAATTCAACAACCCAGCAAACCCAGAGATCCATGAAAAAACCACAGGTCCTGAGATTTGGGATGCAACCGACGGTGAAGTCGATGTCATCGTAGCCGGTGTTGGAACTGGCGGTACGATTACGGGTACCAGCCGTTATATCAAGGGCGAGAAAGGTAAAGCAATCACCTCAGTAGCAGTCGAGCCAGCAGAATCGCCTGTGATTGCCCAAGTGCTTGCCGGTGACGATATTCAACCGGCACCGCATAAAATCCAAGGTATCGGTGCTGGATTTATTCCAGGTAACCTTGATTTGGAGCTGCTAGACCGTGTTGAAGCCGTGACTTCAGATGAAGCAATTGAAATGGCTCAACGTCTAATGGAAGAAGAAGGCATCCTTGCTGGCATCTCTTCTGGCGCAGCGGTGGTTGCCGCCAACAGAATTGCAGAACTACCTGAATTTGCAGGAAAAACTATCGTCGTAGTATTACCAAGTTCTGGTGAGCGTTACCTAAGTACCGCGCTATTTGCCGGCCTCTTTACTGAAAAAGAGAACCAACAGTAATACGTATCCAAATCAAATTTTCGTTTAAAAAAGCCCCATACAGGGGCTTTTTTGTTGATCCTCGCCACACCTTTGGTAATATCAGCCATGTTTTATTTTTGGCTTCAAAATAATATTGCCAAAACAGTATTTAAGCGGTAATGATCGGTATTCAATGTTTCAGTCGTTACTGCAATATTTGTAACCTGTATCAGTTTCAACACAAAATGATGGCTCGTTTCATAGAAGCGACTTTCATAAACCGTTAAGCTAAACCAGGTTAATAAACTATCTATAATATAAATTAATTGGGGTATACAAAATGTACGAGAAGCAAGTTGAAATCACTGCAGAAAATGGTCTTCACACTCGTCCTGCTGCACAATTCGTAAAAGAAGCTAAAGCTTTTGATGCGGACATCACTGTGACTTCAAACGGTAAAAGCGCTAGCGCAAAAAGCCTTTTCAAACTACAAACTCTTGGCCTAGTAAAAGGCACTGTAGTTAAAATTTCTGCTGAAGGCCCACAAGCACAACAAGCTGTTGACCACCTAGTTGCCCTAATGGACCAACTACACTAATCCGGTCTCCTATTTTCGAAGCCATTTTGTGAAAACAAAATGGCTTTGTTGGAAATAGGGCAAAAGATAAGCTAAACATAATCGTTAGCGCATCCATATTTCTCCCGTTTAAAGTTGACCAATTTAAGGTAAGGCTATGATTTCAGGCATCCTAGCATCTCCTGGTATTGCTATTGGTAAAGCACTACTACTTCAAGAAGATGAAATTGTACTAAATACAAACTCGATCACAGACGATCAAGTAGAAGCAGAAGTTGCGCGTTTCTTTGACGCTCGCGACAAATCCTCAGCTCAGCTTGAAACCATCAAGCAAAAAGCACTTGAAACCTTCGGTGAAGAAAAAGAAGCGATCTTTGAAGGTCACATCATGCTTCTTGAAGACGAAGAGCTAGAAGAAGAAATCCTAGCACTAATCAAAAAAGACAAAATGTCTGCTGATAACGCGATCTACACCGTTATCGAAGAACAAGCATGTGCACTAGAGTCTCTAGACGACGAATACCTAAAAGAGCGCGCGACTGATATTCGCGATATCGGCTCTCGTTTCGTTAAAAATGCTCTCGGCATCAACATCGTATCGCTAAGCGATATCGATCAAGAAGTTATCCTAGTTGCTTACGACCTAACGCCATCAGAAACAGCACAAATCAACCTAGACTACGTATTAGGTTTCGCATGTGACATCGGCGGTCGTACTTCTCACACTTCAATCATGGCTCGTTCTCTTGAGCTTCCAGCGATCGTTGGTACTAACGACATCACGAAGAAAGTTAAGAATGGTGACATGCTAATTCTTGACGCGATGAACAACAAAATCGTTGTAAATCCTTCTGACGCTCAAATTGAAGAAGCAAAAGCCGTTAAAGCCGCTTTTATTGCTGAAAAAGAAGAACTAGCAAAACTTAAAGATCTACACGCTGAAACGACTGACGGTCACCGCGTTGAAGTTTGCGGTAACATCGGTACAGTTAAAGACTGTGACGGTATCATCCGTAACGGTGGTGAAGGTGTTGGTCTGTACCGTACTGAATTCCTATTTATGGATCGTACTGCACTTCCTACTGAAGAAGAACAGTACCAAGCTTACAAAGAAGTTGCAGAAGCAATGGAAGGTCAAGCGGTTATCATCCGTACTATGGACATCGGCGGCGACAAAGATCTTCCATACATGGATCTACCAAAAGAGATGAACCCGTTCCTAGGCTGGCGTGCAGTACGTATCAGCTTGGATCGTCGTGAAATCCTTCGTGACCAACTACGTGGTATCCTACGTGCATCAGCACACGGCACACTGCGTATCATGTTCCCAATGATCATCTCTGTTGAAGAAATTCGTGAGCTTAAAAAAGCGATCGAAGAATACAAAGCAGAGCTTCGTGCAGAAGGCCTAGCGTTTGACGAAAACATCGAAATCGGTGTAATGGTTGAAACACCAGCAGCTGCAGCAATCGCACACCACCTAGCGAAGGAAGTGGCTTTCTTCTCTATCGGTACTAACGATTTAACTCAGTACACACTCGCGGTTGACCGTGGTAACGAGATGATTTCTCATCTTTACAACCCACTATCACCAGCAGTACTAACGGTTATCAAGCAAGTTATCGATGCGTCTCACGCGGAAGGTAAATGGACTGGTATGTGTGGTGAACTTGCAGGTGATGAGCGCGCAACACTACTTCTACTAGGTATGGGTCTAGATGAGTTCTCAATGAGCGGCATCTCTATCCCAGCGGTTAAGAAAGTGATCCGTAACTCTAACTTCGCAGAAGTTAAAGCCATGGCAGAAGAAGCGCTTTCTCTACCAACAGCAGCAGAAATTGAAGCTGTTGTAGAAAAATTCATTGCAGAAAAAAGCAAGTAATCTGCATAGCCAATCTAAAACTGAAAGTGAAAGTGGTCATGCCGTTAGCTGAAAAACACAGCTTACGGTGATGAATTCATCAAGTGATTACTTTCATGACGCCTTATTAGGTTACCGAATAGACGGCTAAAAGTGTTCGTCTATTCGATTAGATTGGTATACTATATTTCGAAAGAATAAAACTAAACGTTAGGAGCATGACACAATGGGTCTGTTTGATAAACTTAAGAAGCTAGTATCTGATGACAGCGCTGACGCTGGTGCAATCGAAATCATCGCACCTCTATCAGGCGAAATCGTAAACATCGAAGATGTGCCAGATGTAGTATTCGCAGAGAAAATCGTTGGTGACGGTATTGCTATCAAGCCTACTGGCGACAAGATGGTAGCTCCTGTAAACGGCACTATCGGTAAGATCTTCGAAACTAACCACGCATTCTCTATCGAATCAGACGACGGCGTTGAGCTATTCGTTCACTTCGGTATCGACACTGTTGAGCTTAAAGGCGAAGGCTTCAAGCGTATCGCTGAAGAAGGCCAAACGGTTAAAGCTGGCGACACAGTAATTGAATTCGATCTAGCTCTTCTAGAAGAGAAAGCGAAGTCAACTCTGACTCCAGTAGTTATCTCTAACATGGACGAGATCAAAGAGCTGAACAAGCTTTCTGGTGCTGTAACTGTTGGTGAAACTCCAGTACTACGTGTAACTAAGTAATTTCTACTTAGCTAAACGAAAAAACGCTGCCCTTGAGCAGCGTTTTTTGTATCTGGCATTTAAAACTATCTATTGGATAGCCGCGCCTATTTTAAACCCAGCGCATACTTCAGCACTTGCTGCTTAATCGGCCCTGTCTTATCGGCCAACTTTAAGGCAGCATTACGCAATAACTTTAGTGGCGCAATGTCATTACTAAAAGTTTTGTAGAAAAAATCCATTCCCGACTGCATTAATAAATTATCGCCACGGCGATTGCGCTCGTAAGTCTTGAGTAAGTCAGCCGAAATAGACTGCCCTTCCAGCACATTCAATAATGCCGCGACATCCTTAAAACCAAGGTTAACCCCTTGCCCTGCTAACGGGTTGATTGTATGGGCAGAATCCCCGACTAAAATACAGCGATTGTTTACGTATTGCTGCGCATGACGACGAGTTAACGGAAATGAACCATGCTGCAACACTTTAATGTGGCCAAGCTCCGCCGGGAAATACGCCATCACCTCTTCACCAAGCTGTTCATTACTCATCGCACCAAGCTGTTTGATTCGCTTTGGTGAATCATACCAAACCAACGATGCTTGCTGACCGCACAGAGGTAAAAACGATCGTGGGCCTGATGGATTAAATTGCTGCCAAGTAATATCTTGCTGCTCATCTTCCGTTGCGACATTGATCAGCATGCAGTGTTGACGATAATCCCATGCCGTCACACCAATACTGGCAAAGTCACGCACTTTTGAATTCGCACCGTCTGCGCCTACAACCCATTCAGCACATAACGTGCTACCTGAAGTTAAGGTGATTTGTACATCATCCCCAAACGTCAAAGAGGCTAAAGAGTCCGGGCAAATAACCGTGAGGTTCGGATACTGGTCAAATTGATGCCATAAACCAAGTTGAATCACCCGATTTTCAACAATATAGCCCAGTTGTTCTAAACCTAGCTCATCAGTGTTAAAGCGAGTTCGACACTCGGGGTGTTCCCACGTTTCGAGACGACGATATGGGCAAACGCGCATTTGTTCTATCGTTTGCCATGCGCCCAAGTGTTGCAGAATATCAACCGAGTGATGGGAAATTGCCGACACACGAATGTCCATCGCCTGCTCATCAGTATAAGCATCAGGCTGATGCCCTTCGATCAGAACCACTTGTCTGCCTTGCTTAGCAAAACCCAATGCGACAGCCGCACCAACCATGCCGCCACCAATCACTGCAATATCGAACTTATTCATTTTCTGTGCGTCATCATCTTGATTTGTGAGTGAATTTTTATTGTACGGATTGATTACGAAAATGTAACTAAAAACCTCAACTCGACCAAGGGTAAAGCCCTTGTAAAATCAAGCATTGACTCATTTGGCGACAACACTAGTCAGGTGCTTTTTAAAGCAGTACAATACGCCGCTTACCGCCGTGACGGCGGCTATAATTTGAATGAACAGTGGTCAATAAAGACTGCCAGTTCAACGATTTTTAAGATTTAACACGAGCGAAAGTGAGATGAGTAAGAAACTGCTAATTAAAACTTGGGGTTGCCAGATGAACGAATACGATTCATCAAAAATGGCCGACCTGCTTAACGCTGCAAATGGCTATGAGCTAACAGAAGACCCTGATGAAGCAGATGTACTTCTACTTAACACCTGTTCGATCCGTGAAAAAGCGCAGGAAAAAGTGTTCCACCAGCTTGGTCGTTGGAAAACACTAAAAGATAAAAAAGCTGGTGTTGTGATTGGTGTCGGTGGCTGTGTTGCCACTCAAGAAGGCGACCACATTCGCCAACGTGCACCCTTTGTTGACGTAATTTTTGGTCCACAAACTCTGCACCGCCTGCCACAAATGATCCAGCAGTCGCAAACTAACGAAGCGCCTGTCATGGACATTTCGTTCCCTGAGATTGAAAAATTCGACAATCTACCTGAGCCTCGTGCAGAAGGGGCAACAGCATTCGTTTCAATCATGGAAGGCTGTTCTAAATACTGTACTTACTGCGTAGTGCCATACACTCGTGGTGAAGAAGTAAGCCGCCCAATGGATGACGTTTTATACGAAATCGCGCAGCTTGCAGAGCAAGGCGTACGTGAAGTCAACCTTCTAGGCCAGAACGTAAACGCATACCGTGGTCCAATGCATGACGGCGAAATTTGTTCGTTTGCTGAATTGCTGCGTCTTGTTGCCTCAATCGATGGTATCGACCGCGTGCGCTTTACCACTAGCCACCCGCTTGAGTTTACTGATGACATCATTGCCGTCTACGAAGATACACCTGAACTAGTGAGCTTCTTGCACCTACCAGTGCAAAGCGGTAGTGACCGCGTATTGACGATGATGAAACGTCCGCACACGGCTATCGAATACAAATCGATTATCCGTAAACTGCGTAAAGCGCGTCCTGACATCCAAATCAGTTCAGACTTTATCGTTGGCTTCCCTGGCGAGTCAGACAAAGACTTCCAAGACACCATGAAGCTAATCAAAGAAGTTGATTTTGATATGAGTTTCAGCTTTATCTTCTCTCCTCGCCCTGGTACACCGGCGGCAGATTACCCATGTGATCTTGCGGAAGAAGTAAAGAAAGAGCGTCTATACGAACTTCAACAAACCATCAACGCGCAAGCGATGCGCTACTCTCGCCTAATGCTAGGTACTGAGCAACGCGTACTGGTTGAAGGCCCATCGAAGAAAAACCTAATGGAGCTTCGCGCGCGTACTGAAAATAACCGAGTTGTGAACTTCGAAGGTAATGCGGAGCTGATCGGTCAATTCGTTGATGTTAAAATCGTTGATGTCATGACTAACTCACTACGTGGTGAGCTAGTTCGCACAGAAAAAGACATGGATCTTCGTAATCTAATTTCGCCAACACAAATGATGGCAAATACACGTCGCGAAGACGAGCTAGGTGTCGCCACCTTTACGCCATAGGTTGGTACATACCGCTCGAATTCGATACTGATTGGATTCGATAAACCGGTATCAAGACCTAAGAGAGCTGATCGCTATCAGCTCTCTACCTATTGGCCACAATGAGAGGTAACTTTGAGCAATAAAATTGTCACGCTAGAGATCGATCTAGAACCTGCCGATAATCACCGTTTAGCCAGCCTTTGCGGACCATTCGATGACAACATCAAGCACTTAGAACGCCGTTTAGGTGTCGAAATTAGCTACCGAGGCAACTTCTTCACCATCGTGGGTAAACCTCACACCTCTGCTGCTGCGCTTGAAATCATTAAAACGCTTTACGTTAATACCGCCCCTGTTCGTGGCAATATTCCTGATATTGAACCAGAAGAGATCCACCTTGCAATTAAAGAAACCGGCATTCTTGAGCAAGACACTGAGTCCAATATCGACTATGGCAAAGAAGTTTTCATCAAAACCAAAAAAGGTGTGATCAAACCGCGCACCGCCAATCAAGCTCAATACTTGGTTAACATGGTCACCCATGACATTACTTTTGGTATTGGTCCTGCGGGAACAGGCAAAACCTATCTTGCGGTTGCCGCAGCCGTTGATGCGCTAGAGCGCCAAGAAGTGCGCCGTATTCTACTGACTCGCCCGGCGGTTGAAGCTGGTGAAAAACTGGGTTTCTTACCAGGTGATTTGAGCCAAAAAGTCGATCCTTATCTGCGCCCACTTTACGATGCGTTATTCGAAATGCTTGGCTTTGAAAAAGTCGAAAAGCTAATCGAACGTAACGTTATCGAAGTCGCGCCACTCGCTTATATGCGCGGTCGCACCTTAAATGATGCGTTTATCATTCTCGATGAAAGCCAAAACACCACCGTTGAACAAATGAAAATGTTCTTAACGCGTATTGGTTTTAACTCACGCGCAGTGATTACTGGTGACGTCACCCAAATCGACTTACCACGTGGTGCTCGCTCTGGCTTGCGCCATGCCATTGAAGTGTTAAACGAAGTAGAAGAAATCAGTTTCAACTTCTTCCAAGCTGATGACGTCGTGCGCCATCCAGTGGTCGCTCGCATCGTTAACGCGTATGAGAAGTGGGAAACCCAAGATCAAAAAGCACGTAAAGAGATTGAACAACGTCGTCGCGAAGAACGTGAAGATAAGTTGTTAGAAGCACAAAAAGCGGAGCTATTAGCCCCTGCTACGGAGAATAAACAGTAATGGCGATCGAACTGGATCTGCAACTGGCGGTCGAAGATGAACAGGGCTTACCTTGTTTTGATGACATTCATCTTTGGTTAAGCAAAGCCATTTCATTATTTCAGCCTGATGCTGAAGTCACCGTACGCATTGTTGATGAACAAGAGAGTCATCAGCTGAACTTAGAGTATCGTGGCAAAGATAAACCAACCAACGTACTCTCGTTCCCATTTGAAGTGCCAGAAGGCATGGAAATGAACCTGCTGGGCGATCTAATCATCTGTCGACAAGTTGTTGAACAAGAAGCAGTTGAACAAGATAAGCCTGCTTTGGCACATTGGGCTCATATGGTTGTACATGGCAGCTTGCATCTGCTAGGTTATGATCATATCGAAGACGATGAAGCTGAAGAGATGGAATCGCTCGAAACTGAGATTATGCAAACGATGGGTTACCAAGACCCGTACATTGCAGAAAAAGAGTAATTGAATTGCTCTAATGATGAAGGTTAAACGCGCTTAATCGCCCAGTTTGACTTTCCTACGTGTGCTATCACACATCTGATAGCGTTATGTAATTGAGACACAATGAACGAAGATAATTCGCCCTCATCTCTAGAAGGTAAGAAAGAAAAATCAGAAGGTCCGAGTAGAAAGTCCTTCTTTGTACGCCTAGGTCAACTATTCCAAGGTGATCTTAAAGATCGCCAAGAGCTTGTGGATGTTATCCGCGACTCAGAAGAAAATGATCTTATTGACCACGATACCCGCGACATGCTCGAAGGTGTTATGGAAATAGCCGAAATGCGAGTGCGTGATATTATGATCCCACGCTCGCAAATGGTCACAGTGGAGCGCACTGACGATCTTGACGCACTGGTTGCGTTGATCACTGATGCTCAACACTCTCGCTACCCTGTTATTAGCGAAGACAAAGACCATGTGGAAGGCATCCTACTCGCGAAGGACTTACTCAAATACCTAGGTTCTGACAGTGCAGAGTTCAACATTGAACAAGTGATTCGCCCTGCAGTTGTTGTTCCTGAAAGCAAACGTGTAGACCGACTGCTCAAAGAATTCCGTGAAGAGCGCTATCATATGGCGATCGTAGTCGATGAATTTGGTGGCGTGTCCGGCCTAGTGACTATCGAAGACATCCTAGAAGAAATCGTTGGCGACATCGAAGACGAGTTCGACGATGAGGAAGAATTGGATATTCGTCAGCTAAGCAAACACACGTATGCTGTCAAAGCCCTCACCACTATTGAAGAGTTCAATGAAACCTTCGGCACTTCGTTCAGTGATGAAGAAGTCGATACCGTAGGTGGTTTGGTAATGACGACATTCGGTCATTTACCATCGCGAGGTGAAGTTGTAGAGATTGATCATTACAGCTTTAAAGTCACCGCAGCCGATAACCGTCGTGTTATTCAACTGCAAGTGACTGTGCCTGACGACGAGCCATCACCGCAACCTATTGAAGAGTAATCGACACTTCTTCTAAATAAGATAATAACGATGATTAGTAAGCTAGTTCATCGCCTCAAGCGGCCCGTAGGGGCCGCTTTTGTTGGCGCCTTAACAACATTTGCATTCACACCCTACCAACTGTGGCCTTTAGCGATTCTGAGTGTCGTGGCGCTGCTGTGGCTTCTCGATGGCCAAAGTACCAAAAAAGCCATCGTCATCGGTTTTGCTTGGGGTGTCGGCCAGTTTGCTACCGGTATCAGCTGGGTTCACGTCAGCATCGACAATTTTGGTGGCATGCCAAAAATTGCCAGCCTGTTTTTGATGTTCTTATTGGTCAGCTATCTGGCGATTTACCCTGCGCTCTTTGCGGGCCTGCTTAATCGTTTTGCCGCAAAAAGTGACCGTCTGCGCTTTTTACTTATTGCTCCAGCACTATGGCTCATTTGTGACTGGTTACGCGGTTGGGTAATGACTGGTTTTCCATGGTTGTGGCTTGGCTACAGCCAAATAGATTCTCCTCTCGCCAGCTTTGCTCCACTTGGTGGGGTTGAACTGATCACCTTGCTTATCGTCATCAGTGGCAGCGCTATCGCTTATACACTGATCCATAAACAGTGGTCGATGCTGGTGATACCCGCGATCATCGTGGCGACCGGTTTTGGGTTACGTAATATTAACTGGGTTACACCCAACCCAGAGAGCACGACTAAATTTGCTCTTATTCAAGGCAATATCGAACAAGCACTCAAATGGCAACCGAGTCAGCGCTGGCCGACCATCATGAAATATGTCGACCTAACCCGACAGAATTGGGATGCCGATATTATCATTTGGCCAGAAGCCGCAATTCCAGCATTCGAGTTTGAGATCAGCTCGTTCTTATCCAATTTGGATAGCACCGCCAAAGCAAATCATAGTGCGGTGATCACCGGAGTGGTCAACCAAGATAGCAATCGTCAGTTCTACAACAGTATTCTGTCTCTCGGCGAAACCAACTATGGTGACTACAGCTACGACCTAGAAAAGCGTTACCATAAACATCACCTACTACCATTTGGTGAATTTGTGCCATTTGAAGCTTTGCTGCGTCCGCTAGCACCATTCTTTAATTTGCCGATGTCATCGTTTAGCCGCGGTGATTACGTGCAAAACAATATTGATGCCAACGGCAAGCAGTTAGCACCAGCGCTTTGCTACGAGATTATTTTTGGTGAGCAAGTGCGTGCCAATATCACTGATGACACCGACTTTATTCTAACCCTATCCAATGATGCATGGTTTGGTCGTTCCATTGGCCCACTGCAACATATGGAAATAGCTCGTATGCGTGCGCTCGAGTTCGGTAAGCCTGTGATTCGTTCAACCAATAATGGCGTCACAGCCGTTACCGACTACAAAGGGCAAATTACTGCACAAATTCCACAATTCGAAACTGGCGTATTGCGCGCTAGCGTTGTCTCAACCAACGGACAAACGCCATACCATGCAGTAGGCTCGTGGCCATTGTATCTTTGGGTACTACTGTGTCTCGCGGTTGGTCTCTATCGCCGTCGTAAACACTAAAAAAAACAGGGCGTCTGATGAGTCCT
>NZ_AFWD01000078.1:0-328 GCF_000222565.1 Vibrio sp. N418 | reverse complement strand
AAGATCTCTAACTCGCTCGTGCCTCGCTCTTGAGGATGACAATCTGCTTTGCTAGCAATTAAGTGAAATAAAGCTCAGGATATTACCGGCGAATCTTTGGTCATTCCCTAGACTGACGAAGGAAGGCGTAGGGAATCTATAGCGGTAACACTGATGACATCAGACCCTCAACGCGCTCGTGCCTCGCTCTTGAGGATGACGATCTGCTTTGCCAGCAATTAAGTGAAATAAAGCTCAGGATATTACCGTCGAACCTTTGGTTATTCCCTAGACTGACGAAGGAAGAGATAGGGAATCTATAGCATGACATTGATGATATAAGATCCCC
>NZ_AFWD01000079.1:0-42317 GCF_000222565.1 Vibrio sp. N418 | reverse complement strand
CATTCTAACCCTGACCGATGCTGATACCGGTGAAGCCAAGTTCGATCCGACCAGCGTCGTCACGCCAGCTGGCGCATTAGGCGCGCTCACCATCGATGCGGATGGTAACTGGGATTACCAAGTCGATAATGCCGACGTGCAATATCTCAAAGCCGGAGAGACCAAACAAGAAGTCTTCTCCGTCGCCTCGATTGACGGAACAACTCACGATATTACTGTCACTATTAACGGCATCAATGAAATCCCTGATGCAATGAATGACTCAAAAGTGACTCAAGATCCTCGAATTAGACTCGATGAGGCTCCAGATTACGGAACGATGCAATACAACGTGGATAACCAAGGTTGGCAAGACATGGTGGTGGGTGAAGAATATGATGCCAATGCCCAAGTTCGCTTCGTACCTGATGAAGCAACCATTCAAACCATGACCCGTGATATAAAAGTGGGTAGCTTTGATGCAAATCCCAATACGCCCGAGTTCAACGGCCCGATTTCGACGAGCCACTGGGGTACTGTATCGGGGAAAACCGCAGTCTTTGAAGAAAATGGAACTACGATCACCACTAAAAGCTCAAGCGGCCCACTTACCGCCTACAACACGTATGGTCACTTAGGCTCTGGGATTGGGGATAATGATAATAGTGGTTTGAGCCAGGGTGAAAAACTATCTATTACTATTGATGGGGAAGATATTAACGAAGTTACCTTCCGTCTCAGTGGCTTAGGTAGTTATTTTGATGAAACCTCGCCAAACGCGACCAAAGTAAAAATTACCGCCTTTGATGAAAATGGCGATCTGATTGATACCCAATCCGGCTATCGCCAGTCTGGTTCTTACGAAGATTACTATTCCTTTACCACCGATCGCCCTGTAAAAACATTTGAGTTAACGACCTCAGGCAGTAACGGTACATATGTGGTGCAAAACATGATTATTTCGAAAACCTTAGCTGATGCCTTTGTACTCACCACCATACAAGCCGATAACTCGGAAACACCCAATCATGTTGCGCTTGATTTAAACTACGACGACGCAGACGTAACGCTTGATATGAGCGACAAAAAACTGATCGATAACGACATTACCAAAGGTGAGCTTTACGTTGAAGAGAGCGAGACCCTGATAATTGCAGCATCTGCATTACTTGAAAATGATAGCGATATAGATGGTGGAACACTCTCCATTACATCTGTACAAAATGCAATTGGTGGGACCGTCGTTATTAATGGCTCTGGAGATATCGAGTTTACTGCAAGCTCGGGTTATGTAGGCAAGGCGACCTTTGAGTACACAATTTCAGACGCGCAAGGTGGCAGTGATACCGCTACGGTCAATATCAATGTTGGTGCGACAGACAACACTTATTCGTGGTCGAGTGATACGGTGGGAACAGACGATGATCCTGGTAGTGCTGTCATCGATACGTTCGACAGTAGCCAAGACATCATAGATTTGCGTGGTTTTGTCGCTGCAAGCTCAGTTTGGAGCTCAACCGATGTCGCTCAGAATGTGCAATTCACCGAAGTGGATGGCAATACGCAAATATCCTTGCTAGACAATAACGATGAGTTGGTTCAATCCATCACTCTAGACGGCATTGCTATCAATGACTTTACAGGAACGAACACGGCGGGAATGTCCGATGCCGAAGTGCTCAGTCATCTTGTTTCGGAAGAGAAGCTCCTTATTTCTGATACCTACGGTCATGAAGGTGATGATGTTCTTAGTGGTACACCCGGTGACGATGTATTTAGAAGCGGCATGGGCAACGACACCTTCCGCATTCTTGACGAAAATGCAGGCAGTAGTGCTAACCCAACCACTGATACCATCATGAATTTCAATGTAAATAATGATGTGATTGATCTATCGGATTTACTTCCTGACTCGCCGACAACTCAAGACTTACTTGATCACATAGAAGTTGAGATTAATGACGATATTAATGACCTAACTGATACCCCCACCACCACGCTAGCAGTTACTGATGAAAATGGTGGTGTGAGTAAAGTTGTGATGAATAATGTTGGCTGGAATGAGCTCGGTATTAATGATGTCGCAGCCAGCCAAGAAACCATCATCGTTAAGCTGGTTGATCAACTCAATGTTGTCAACGTTGATGGATAACCTTAAAACACAATAGACAAGCGCTGCTTAATAATGCGTTAAAGCCTAGCTAGCGCTTGTCTTTCTTTACTCACTTTTCAGCATAGTGATTCCAATATACCGGCAACAAGTAACCATCGCAGCCGCTACATTGATACTGATTATCACCTATCGGAGTAAAAATAAGCTTAACAGCATTATCACCTTCAATCGTTGTCTCTGGCTGGCAATAGTCACCATTATCGAAAAACTCACTCACCGCGTTAAAGACAATTTGTTCGCCTTGAAAGCAAACATTATAGTTATGGGCGATACGACTTTTATTGTTACGCAGCCACGCACGATATTTATCCATACTAAGGTATGAACTGCCGATCGTATCTCGGTATATCTCAGGATACTTCGCTTTAAAATCAAGACTATTATCGGCATCTAATACTTGGTCACGACCGAAAGCGCCTTGGTACGGGTTCTCTTTGACAACATAATCAAACACCAAGAACTCATAATAAACGTAAACATAAAAGCCAGTACCAGCACATAACGAAATCAATATCGCCACGCCTTTTTTAGACCATGATGTGCGCCAAAAACCCCATAAAATGAAAGCCAACCCAAAGAAACAGCTTGTTATTACCACAGCAAAGTAGCTTGATACATCATAAGCATTGCGACCAAGATAGGCGACAAAACGACTTATATCGCCATCAAAATCAGCAAACAAACCCAAAACTAATAAGACGGTAAAAACAAGCAAAGCAAATAACGCGGATAACTTGAAGATCTGTGTGTTTTTCATAACCAAATCACCTAAATACATAAACCGTTCATGGCGTAAAACTGAGTCAATATGCTTGGGCGATAACAACCACCAAACACAGGGGCTAAAATGCGTGATAGGCCGCTATCGACCTATCATGACGACGTAGTACGCCCAAAAAGAATATCTATCGAATCACTCGCACGAACTGATCGACACCGACTTCGTCTTTAGCTAATTTCTTATTATTTTTTAAGTTTAGAGAGCGAACATTATTATTACGAACAACAAGAACCATAAGGTTTATATTTTTACTCACATCGATTTCAGACAGTCGATTATCATTTACAAACAATTTCTTTAGCACCCTTAATTTTGAAACATCAATCTCAGTTAAGAAATTATCTCCTAGATAAACCGTTTCTAGCGAGTGTAAATTCTTAATATCGACATGCTTAAACTTATTTCCCCACATCACCATGTACTCAATATTTTCAACACCGCTAAAATCAATTTCTTCTAGAAGGTTTCCGGCAAGTTGTAGGGTTTTCAACTCAGGGTTCCAACCAAATTTAACATCACGAATAGCATTTCTCGTCGCAGTAAAATCAATCAATTTATTCGCTCTGAGATCAGCTTCCTGAATGTAATTCGCATAAACATTTATCTTTTTAAGATTCTGTAAATATTCAATGCCTGCAATCGATTTGATTTTCTTTGAGGTACAGGCTAACTCAACCACTTTCGCTACTTTCTCATGTCCACTATCTAGAATACACTGCTTAAAGTTTTCATCCTCAAATGGCACGTCTTTTACCCATTCATAGCGTTTTAACTTGAGCTCGGTAGGATGTGAAAACGTCACATTTTTGAGTTTTACATTACTATTTTCTAAGTCAAGCGACGCGATATCGTTACCTGTCGTTTGCAGGTTAACTAAATTTTTGTTCGCGGAAATATCGATGCTATTGAGATTATTATTTTCGATATCAAGAAATTCCAAATCAACCAATTTAGATACATCTAAATGGTTCAATTGGTTCCCTGCCACTTCAATCCTTGTTACTGGCAGGCTGGACAAGCCTTTTATTTCTTCGAGTCTATTATCATTCAGTTTTATTTGCGTCAATGCAGGACTATTAGAAAAATCAATACTATTCAACTGGCTGTTGGAGATCTCTACAGAGTCTAAACGTTTAAGCTTTGATATATCAACATCACTTAATTCACTATTATTGATCTCTAATGAATATAGATAGTTGTCTTCAGCAAAAATCAACTTCGCTAATTTCGTATTGGTTGCACTAAATCCATTAATATATTGGTTTTGCGAAAGATCAGCAACGGCCAACTCACTATCGTGTAATACCAATGTAGATAACTCTGTTAGATGCTCAATACCGACAAGAGAAGTAATATTATAGTCACAAGTTAAATGTTCAATTTCTTCGATTTCATTACCAGCTTCTAGCACACAGGCCTGAAATTTAGGATCTTCGAATGCGATGCTCATCACCAGCGTGTGATATTTCCAGTAAGCAACACACAGCAAACCAACCGCGACTCCTGCAACGACAATTCCCGTCGATTTTTTCAATGAACTCATAGAACGATACCAAACATAAAGGTTAAATGAACAAAAAGAACTCAAACAGGCGCATATTATCGTAAACACCATACTGCCGCAAAGCTATCGCTATGAAATATAATAAAAAACCATCCTCGTTACTTAGTCTTCAAATCATGCTCTTCAAATCATGCTTCTCGATTCACGAATACCTACATTAACATTAGACAAAGCTAATATATAAACATATAGTGCTAAATAACACAGGAAAAAACTTCCTCGTAATTTGGCAATCGAGTATTGGAGAAGTAAATGACTAAGATTGTAATCGTTGGTGGTGTTGCAGGTGGCGCTTCAGCCGCAGCACGTGCACGACGTTTAAGTGAAGACGCTCAGATCATCATGTTTGAACGCGGCCCATTCGTCTCATTCGCTAACTGTGGCTTGCCTTATCATATCGGTGGTGACATTCAAGAGCGCAGTAAATTGCTTCTCCAAACACCAGAAAGTTTCCTGGCTCGCTTTAACGTTGATGTGCGAGTAATGAATGAGGTCGTCGCAATTGATCGCCAAGCCAAACACGTCACCGTTCGTAACCTACTGGATAGCACGCAATATCAAGAGCAATACGACTTCTTATTGCTAAGCCCGGGGGCCGGCGCTATCGTCCCGCCTATTGCAGGTATTGATAATCCCCTCACCCATTCGCTGCGAAACATTCCAGATATGGATCGCATCATCAACACGCTGAAAAGCAAACCGATTAAACACGCGACCGTAGTGGGTGGTGGCTTCATTGGGTTAGAAATGATGGAAGCATTCCATCAACTTGGTACTAAGACCACCTTGCTTGAAATGGCCGACCAAGTCATGACACCAATGGACAAAGAGATGGCTGGATTCGCTCATGCAGAGATCCGCGCTCATGATATCGACCTACGGCTTAACGCCGCATTAAGTGCCGTAGAATATATCGAAACCCAAGATGGTAGTGAATTAAATCTAACGCTTAGTAGCGGTGAACAGCTGATTACCGACATTCTGATCATGGCGATTGGTGTTCGACCAGAAACTAAATTGGCACAAGAAGCAGGCCTAGAGATTGGTGAGTTGGGTGGTATTTGGACGAATCCAAGTATGCAAACCAGCGACCCTTATATCTACGCTGTGGGCGATGCCATCGAAGAGCAAGACTTTGTTACTGGCAACCCAACACTTGTCCCACTTGCAGGCCCAGCAAATCGTCAAGGCCGTATGGCAGCTGACAACATGTTAGGTCGCAATGAGATCTACCAAGGTACACAGGGTACTGCGATTTGTAAGATCTTCGATTTAGCGGTGGCTTCTACCGGTAAGAACGAGAAGCAACTCAAGCGTGAAGGTATTGACTACGAGAAAGTATTCGTTCATACCGCAAGCCATGCCAGCTACTACCCAGGGGCAGAAACGGTTTCATTTAAGCTTTTGTTTGAGCCAACCACTGGCAAAATCTTAGGCGCGCAAGCCGCTGGCAAAGATGGCGTGGATAAACGCATTGATATTATGGCCGTGGCACAACGTGCCGGCATGACAGTAGAACAACTGCAACATTTAGAACTCACCTATGCACCGCCTTACGGCAGTGCCAAAGATGTAATAAACCAAGCGGCGTTTGTCGCCAATAATATCATCAAGGGCGATGCGACTCCGATTCATTTTGATCAAATTGACTCGCTCAGCGACGAGCAAATCCTACTTGATGTGCGTAATCCTGGCGAACGCGTCAACGGCAACCACATCGACGGTGATATCAATATCCCTGTTGATCAACTGCGCGGGCGTATGAATGAATTACCAAAGGATAAGGAGATCGTGATTTACTGCCAAGTTGGGTTACGTGGTAACGTCGCCTATCGCCAACTGGTGAACAACGGTTATAAAGCACGCAACCTCATCGGCGGTTTCCGCACCTATCAATTTGCTAAAGCTTAATAGCCAAAAGAAGTTTGATTCAGTGTGACAACAAGAAAAGCCAGTAAACGCTGGCTTTTCTATATCAAATTAACGCTGACGGTCCGCTCAGTAATAGCCCTACTCTTACGGCAAAAGACCACCTTGTTTCTCAAGCATCACTGATAAGTTATGAGCAGCAGAAATCAAACGAGCCTTATAAGATAATCCCTCACCAACGACCTGCATTTGATGGCTTTCATAATTGGCGATTTGGATCAGCAATGTGGTGCGAATCTGTTGTTCTGCGATATTGTCGTTACGAGCGATAACAGAAATAGCCTCACAACGGTCATCATCAGAGACCAACAAGCCAGCCCGATGTACCGCGCTTTCTAAAACCGGTAAAAAGTACTTATCAGTCACTTTATCGTGACTCTTTTTGACCGAAAAACAATGCTGCGTAACATAATCACGTTGCTTGTTATTTAGGGCCGCCATTGTTTGACGAGTGCGGTTAGAGCTAAATGAATAAGGCGCTAGCATACTTGTAAGAGCCTCAATCGACTCGATATCCAAAGCCAAACTATTACGATAATCAATCAACTTCCAATTCGGCTTGCTGACGATCTTTTCAACCTGTTCAAGATAGACCGACAGTCGATTCTGATTGACCGCGACCCACTCTGCCAATGTAATTTGTCCGCGAACATAGAAAATACCGTCAATCTGAGTCGTGTGTGTCCAAGTCATCATCGATAACATCATCGCTTTCGTCGACACATGAATATGACTTGAGGTGTTATTCTCTTCAAAACTGCTTTTATTAGGTACACCTCCAGAGGTGGAGATAGTGCTTTCCATCGTCGACGACACTTGGCTATGAAGTGATTTAGCCATATTTGAAAACGCATCCTGCTTGGCGAGTTCCAGTGTTTCGCCAACACCAACATCAGACAGAAATTTAGGGGCGTTCTCGACGCTAACAAACCAATTTGGCAGTGATGGGCTTGGCAACGCGCTCACTGTTAAGGGCAATACCAACAAAGCCGAGCACAGTAAATTTGGCCATGTTACTCGACTCACAATCTTAGAAATAAGGCGCATAGTACTGCCTTTTCGATTCGACTTTCTTTAGATAATCGCGCGTCTCTTTATAAGGAAAATCCTCCACCAGCGAATGATACACTTGCTGCGAAGACATTCGATTAACTGATTGGGCTAGCTTACTCAGAGATCCCGTACCACTAAAGTGTTTAGCCACCGCCCCCACTCCACCATTGTAAGCAGAAATTGCGACAAATGTACGCGTGCTTGGATCATCGATATCATTCAAATAACGCTGTTCGAGAATATTGAGATATGCGCTACCAACCTCAATGTTATACTCCGGCACAAACAACTCGTTAGCGGTCAGCACGCGTTCTTTGCCTTGATGGACTCTCGTCACATCTCTTCCAGCTGAATACGGCACGATTTGCATTAAACCATAAGCCGGTATATGAGATTGTGCTACCGGATTAAAGTGACTTTCAGTATGCATGATGGCAATCACTAAAGCAGGATCAATCTGCCACTTTTGCGCTTGCTGTTTTATCTGAGGAATATACTGCAAAGCACGTTGTGAAAGCTTATCTTGAGGAAAACGCATCGTTACTGCCGTAACCTTTTTGTTGCCCTGTGTTTGTTGATATTGAGTCTGCTGCTTAGTCGCAGTGATAGCCTGTATATCTAGTCCACTAAACAACTTATTAGATGACGGCGTCTTAGCCACAATTTGCTGTAATACTGGATCGTTTGTAATCGCACTCGATGATGTGGCCGCGAGTAAATACTCTGTCTGCTGTTGAACAATAGCGTCTATCTCGGCTTGCGTATTATCACCCAAAACCTCAATCGTATAAGCACCTGATTCAAAATCCAGCGAGCGCCTTACTTTGTCGTTTTCCGAGTACGCGACCCAAGTTGTCGCAGAGCTTAAGACAGGTGTATCCCATTGCTGGCTAAAGCGTTGCTGTGCATGCAAAAAACTCTCTCTATACGCCTGTTTGGCTTGCTCAAAGCGATCTGATTGTTGCAATTTTTGCTGATTAAATGAGTCACTTAACGACTGCTTCTGATTAGCAAACTTAGCTTGCAGATCCTCAACACCCGCAATCACGGTTTGGGCGTAAAGCCCAACCACTAAAGAGCAGAATAGAAATGACTTCAACATCGATTCTCCTTGCAGCATCTAGTTAGCCAATGCCGCGTTAATTTCTGCGGCCAGTTCTTGATTGCTGAGGGTTGACGAAGATCTTGTCTCGTTAGCATCACTTAACTGAGCATCTAACATATTCTCTACATTAGGCTCTACCGAATCAGAAGGTAGTCCCATCAACACATAAAAGAAACCATCAGGCCCTTTTTGCGCTCGCAAGGTTGTCGCGCCTTTTAAAGCAACTTGCGCCATCGCATTGGTTTCTTCAGACGTGGCAGCTGTGCCACCATTAATCCCCGCAACACCTAAGGTTCCAGCCTTAGTTTGCATCACTTGAATTACTTCAGTGGCGATTTCTTTCGCAATCTGTTGCTGTGCATCTAAAATAGCTAGATTTCGCTGATGCGCCACTCCTCCACTGGTATTTTCGCTTACACCCAATGCCATATAAGCAAATCGCGCGTCATCGATGCTGCCGGCGCAAATCCAATCCGGTGCGGCGACTTTCCCATCACCGAAAAAGGTACAACCGATACTCGTTAAAGGGTCCACTTGTGTCTGTTGCGGTGTCGATTGACAGCCAGAAACACCCGCCACTAACAAAAGTAAAAGTGCATTTTTCATCATTATTTATCCTTAAAAATCATCGTCGCTAAAATCGGGTGTGTTAAGTAACGTAGAACTGTTCGTTGCTGTTTTCTTCGTAACTGGAACAACCGATGATGTGGTTGCTTTTTTAGAGGAAGAATTGCTATCAGGTTTCACTGCGATCTCTGTTTTTGACGCTTGAAGATTGCTTTCCAAACCCGCTCGCTCCGCCGCTTTAAGGTTGTTTTCTCGGTTAGCGGTCGCACCAGCATCAAATGCCGAATATTCAATCGCTAGCGCTTCGCTTGCGGCTTTAGCCGAAATACCATAAGCAACAACGTAGATTTTTTGCTGTGAGATTGGATGAGTCACAGTGCGAGAAAACAACTTAGATAATCCATTAATATGGCGATTTTCAACAGATTGACGTGTTGCTTCAGAGAAACTGGTAGCCACTTCCGTATGATCCTTACTACCAATATCACCAGAGCGAGTTTGCATCGCAATCGCCGCTTGTTTTTGCGTTTCGATATCAGCATACAGCGCAACTGCGGCTTCTTTTTTTGCCATTGCATCGGCAATCCCGCGATTCTTGCGCACCAAAGAAGACGAGCCTTCTACTGGCATACCATAAGCCCCGATAAACCAACGCTCACCCGCTTTATCGACAAATTGGCGTGGGCCAACCATAGTGGCAACCTCTTGTTTCTTCAGCCAAGCATGAACTGAAAGTCCATTCTTTGGCTTAAGCGGCAGCATCTCACCAGTGATAATCGATTTGGCGGCCTTTTCTAACTTAGGACTCCATACCATTAAAGTGGCAACTTCATACACTTCGCTTTCCGCGTTCCATGACTCAGCTTGCACCAACACACTAGCCCCCAGAATTGGGGCCTGTGCTAGCGTCTCGACCATGCTGGTTGATTCCAGTTTAATCTCGCCTTTCAGCTTAGCCGCTTCTTGCTCCAGCCTTTCCAATTCACCACTGGCATCTGCATAACGCTGTTTTACTTTTTCATACTTGTTGCGCTTAGACTCTTCAATCATTCCCGCATCATAATCACTATCGATTCGCTTAATGACCGCATCCCAAGTTGCCTCTGCACGATCTTCTATCGTGATACCGGCTAACTTGTCAGCTTCAGCCTGATCCAATTCAGCAATGATCTTTACCAACTCACGCTTTTGTGCGCTGAGTTTCTTCTCTGCACGCGTATATTTTTCATTGAGTTCAGCATGAACATCCGTCCCCGGAGCAGTAAGCATATCCACCGCTGACATCGTGGTGCGCATATACTCCACCATTTCAGCTTTCGCACTCATCGTGGCGATCATGGCGTATTGCGAACGCTTGGTCACAAAACTATCGTCATAACTTGGGTCTTCTGAATCAAATTGCTGCATATTCACGACGAACAAACGCTTCTTATCGGCATCCCACCCTTGCTGCCAGTTCTTCTGATCCATGTAATCGAAAATTTGCTGTTCAGCAGAGATGTACTCAACGATTTCTTGTTGCTCAAAAGGTTGTTGAGCTGCCGCTTGTTGCGCGTCAACACCCGCTGCGGATACCGGAGTTCCAGCGCTAGGCACTTCCGTGGTCGTAGCAACTTGTGTATTGCTCGTTGGAATAAAATCTTCGGCAAATGCTTGCCCAGAAAGAACCAAAGAAATAGAGAGTGCCAATGGCGTAATGATATTTTTCATGACCTAACCTTTAATTTGTTTAATTTCCCATGCCGTCAACTCGGTACTTTGAGCGACATAGCGCATGAGGATTTGAATGGCTTGAGCTTGCGCCGGAGAGCTTGGTTCTAGTGCTTTAAATAGAGAGACCCACGCACTTAAACTTGCCTCGCTATGGATGAAATATTGCTTCGCCGCATATACTGCTTCATCTGGGTTTATTGCTCGGAATAGGCTCGACAATAACTTCCAACTTTGTGTATGTTGCGGATCAGCGTTAAGAGACAACGACAGCTTTTGTTCGATAAGCTCCGGGCTAACCCCTTGCTTAAACAGGCTATTCGCTTGTTGATAGAAGGTGTCTGCAGCCAATTTATTCGTCGATAACACATTGGCATAAAGTATTCCTTGATAAGACTTTACGGCCGCAAGAACCCCGTTGATATCGTAACTATCACGCATCTGTTCAATCTGGTTGGGCGCCTGCCAAGTACGAGAATCAGAGGCAGAAAGCAGCTCGAACAGTTGATACAGTACCGAAAACTCCGACGGCTCAGCAAAAACGGTCATCAATTGTGAGTATTGGTGCTGCTGCAACATAGCCACTAACAACTCTCCCGCTTTCTGCTCTACTTGCGCTGCAGAAAACAGGGTTGGTTGACTGACAAAGCTGTTGATTGCCACCGCTCGTACCTGTCGTTTGACGCAATTAGGTAAACGAACATCAGCCACCTTTTGATGGCGAATGTTGACAGAAGAAACCTCGGCACGAATCAACGCTTGCTCCGCTAGGCGAGCCAGTGTTGATGGCGCAACCGCATGAGGTGCTATACGCACCGTTCGCGTTTGTACTTCTTCAGCTAGTTGAGCGTAAAATGCAGCTTCAGCGATCTTTCCTTGCGCTGTTCCAGCATGCTTTGATTCATCCGAACACTGTGCTTGAGTAATAATGAATAGATAGCCATCTTGCTCATAGCGACCAACCGGTTTCTCGGCTAAGTGTTGCTGATAAATCGCTGGCAAATCCAAAGCCTGAGCAGGCAGTGCTATTCCACCTGTAAGTGATACTACCCATGAAAAATTGAGCAATACCCCTCTTAGCCAGTTCGCTGTTTGCCATGAATCTTTCGGTAAAATACAGCGCGGAGCCAAATGCAACGCGGCGCCACACCGCTGAACCAATAACAGCACCACCAATTTCAATCTCATCATCCTTGTCTACCTTATTTCAAAGTTCGCCAACTGATTATCGATTGACTTCAAGTGCGGGCGACGTCCTTTGCCTTCTAGCTTGAATGTTTGATACAGCTCATCTAAGCCCTGATCAAATGCCTGAGAAAGCGAGCCAGAGAAGCGATAGTTCAACATCATCGTTTTCTCGGTCTTATCCCATTGCCAATTCTCTACCGAGCCATTGGTTGAGTTTTCCAAGACATGTTTGAAAATGGCGACATCATTTCGATTCGCATTTTTGATATAGATGGGATACACCACTCCACGCTCTGCGTGGGCAGCCAAAGACTGAATCACTTCTAGGCCCAGTTTGGCTGAAATCTGCTTGTATGCCTGATGTTCAGATACTTGCTTTGCCCGTGATGCTGGTTCTACATAGATACGAGATTTGATGGGCTTATTCACCACGGTCAAAATGATCGCGCCACTGGCATTATCCACCAACTGGATGTTGACCACGGTTTCAAAGCCCTGACTGCCCTTATGATCTTCCACGGCTCGTTGAGATTGCTCCAACTTAAAAGTATGCGTAGCTGAGGATTGATCCTGGTTAAACGCAAATCCGAGTTTCTCTAATTCATCCGTCAGCCACTCTTTTTTATCCGGATTATTAGCTGAAACCGAAAACTGCGCATGGCCAAAAATATCTAAGTAGAAGTTGGCATCATTGAGCAGTTGTCCTTGATTGACATCGGCTACGACAATCACGTAGTACTGACCGCGCTCAATATCTTCGTCAAGTATCTCGTAGTGGCTGACATAGCCTTGAGTCTTCGTCGAAATCGCCATGGCAACCGCTTCATTAAACTGACCAGACTTACCACTGATCATCACACCTTGTGCCTGCTGCACGGCATTTTTGATCGCGTCTTGCACCGCCAATTCCCGGGCCACGGATTCGCCCTTTTTCATTGGTGCTAGACCTTTAGCTTCAACCGACGACGACGCATCACCACTAAATTCAGCCACCGTAACCGTACTTGTTTGACTCGCAAACGAATTAACCGCATCGGTGGTCGTTGGGCGCAGGGCAGATACTTTCGCAACGTCACGCTCTGTCACCACCAAAGCAACAAAGTGTTCACCATCATACTGACCGCTTTTTAGCATTTTAACGGCCGACAAATTGCCCTTAAACGCATGGCTGACGACATCAACAAATCGTTCTTTCGAGAACTCTTGCTCATTGACGCCATCGCTTACCGTCACATACTCCATAGAAACTTCTGTCGAGCCTGACGTTTCTACCCCGTTAATCATTTCATTAAGTTGACGCAATGCATCTAGCCGAGCTTGCTCTTTGCCTTTACTCTCACTTGAATGACTTGATGTGCCCATCGCCACTACATAATAGCCATCTAAAGCATTGACGCCCGAACGCGTGCCACCTTGACCAAGCATAGAGAAAACATCATCCATGGGATCGGCCGCTGCAATAGCGGCGTGAAAACCACTACATAAAATGACAACCGATAACGCTAGAGTACGTAAAAATCGCCAAACCATTACAGCGCCCAGTCCTCAGGTGTTCCAACAGAGACGGCATAGACCTTATTGCGTTTTAGGTACTCTTTACCCATCGCTTCAATCTGTTTTTTAACTTGTTGCGCATCAACGTCATCTTCTTTCCATGTAAACATGACACCAGAACCACTCTCTGATTTCGGCGTGACTTCACCCGAAGCAATTGGAATATCTAAACCATCATCACTAAGAAAAAGGACCACCGGTTGCTTGGTCGCAAATCCCTGATTAATCCCTGAGTTGATGGCAAAACGGCCATTACGGTAGTTAGTCACTCGGCCACCCACCGGATAGTAATCCATGGTGCGGTTGACCAATACTTGAATGCTCTTTTGTGCGGCTTCTTTATAGGCTTCTTGCAGCTCGTTGTGATCACGGAAGTCAAAGCCACCTAAAAACTTGTATTTACTATTAATATCGCCCATCGCAAAGAAACGCTTAGCAGGCATGTTGTGGCGAATAGGCTCAAATGAGTGAACGATTTGCCCGGTGGTCGGATTAACAACTTTGGTGGTCACTAAGCTGCGGAAAATAATTTCAAAATGATCGTCTTTCTGCTTAATCACTGAGCCTAGTGAAATTGAGGACTCCAGTACAAAATCCGGATTCAACTGCTCACCAATCGCGATTGAACCTTCTTCAACTGTGTTTTCCGCTTGGAATGCCACTTCGTAATTACACGCATCACAGTTACGAGTAAGCACCTCATAACGTTTGGTACGGGCGAGTTCGTTTTCTAGCAACTTGGCGATAATGCCCTGATCGATATTGGTTTTACGCGCATTCTTCTCAAACTGAACATTGTCAACGTAGGCAGCAATGGTCATCTTGCTGAACGCTTTCACATCATAGTTACTTGGCAGTTCAATATTGTCTGACTCATAAAGCGCTTCTTTATTAACCTTATTAATTTGAGAGTTAGCATCAACATCCGCCTCAGAGTTGATTTTAAGACTTGTTGACTGGCAACCGACGAGCAGAAGTGACGCAAAAAGCGCAGAGAATTTTAATTTCACGATAATAATTCCGAACAAATAGAGACAAGCAGGCACATCAGAATTGATGCAATAACACTTGGAGATTTAGATCAAAAAAGCCAGCCCTAAGGCTGGCTATTGAAGCGCTTATTGAGCGTTCGTAAGTGCAGAAAGCTGCTTAGCAGTTTGGTACGCCGAGATAACAGAATCATTCATAAACATAATTTGCTCGCCAGTCAGTTCGTAAAGAGATTGCTCTTGCATAATGTCTTTAAAACCAAGGCCGCTATTTGAATCCGTCACTAGACCTAATAGCTTTTCTTCATCAAATTTAGACGCAGCAGAAAGCGCAGCTTTAGATGCATCACCTAAACCGGCAAGAACACTATCAAAAGCAGAAGATTCGACATACTGTTTAACCTTTGCTTTGCTTTCATCATCAAGTTGATTAAATGCAGCTTCACGCTCTTCTTCGGACATGTTTTGCGTATAAGCTAAGAACTGCTTAACTTCTGGCTGGTTTTCCGCAGACTTGATGTAATCTTCGTACATAGGCTTCGCAATTAAGAATGCAGTATTCACAGTTGTACGAACAAGTTCACCTTCCTTGATTTTTGAAAACTGGTATTCGTCGGTCGCACGCACAGAAAGTTCGTTACCCACAACGAGCTGTTGATCGTAATCAACACTTGCGTTATCGCTAAACGCTGAACAACCAAACATCATTGATGAAGCCAATACTACTGCTACTACATTCTTCTTAAAATTCATTACTGTTACTCGTCGTTAGTTATTTCATTTTGTGATTTAACATACAGGCGAATGCCGTACTGTTTGTGGCAAACTATACAGTACGACATACCCATGTAAAGCCATAATCTTAACTTTGAGGTGAGAATGAATATAAACTATTGATTTAAGTAAAAATAAAATTACAATTTTTTTGAATTGATAGCACACAAAACAGCATCATTAGTGAGAATCTCTCACAACGTGATCTTACAAAAACGTTAACTAGCTATCACCTACACCAAATCCTCGAGTCTAAACTCTAACTTTGAGTGTATGATTTTTGTGCAATCGCACACTTAAAAGTTTAAAGCGTTCAAATTTTCAAATGAGTAAAGGCCGAAATGACGCAAGGTGAAAGGAAGGAAGTCATGCTTGATGATAAACATCGTTATGAGGAATATGCCGCGATCATATCTGCGCTGCCTGATTTGGTTTTTATTTTGACCGAATCCGGGCTATACGCAGATATTTTGGGAGGGGATAACTCCGAGATGTATCACGATGGTTTATCGCTGGTCGGTAAGAATTTACGTGATGTCTTATCCCCCGCCAACGCTAACTGGTTTCTGGAAAGAATTGATGAAACACTGACCAAAGACACACTGATGTGTTTTGAATATTCACTCGCTGGTAATGATGTGGATTGTTTAGATGTGAACTCCGGCCCCGCTGGTTCATTAAGGTTTGAAGGTCGTGTGAACCCAATAAAATCACTCTATCACGGTGAAAGAGCGGTTGTTTGGGTTGCTCGTAATATCACCGTTCGCCATGAACTGGCCCAACAGCTCACTTACTATGCTGAGATGGATCACCTGACCGGAGTCTATAACCGTAGGAAACTATACGAGTTTTTTTCCGATGCTTTAGCGCACTTTCACCAGTCACAACAACATTACTGTTTCTTGCTGGTCGATATCGATGAATTCAAGAAAATAAACGATATTTACGGTCATCAAACGGGTGATGACGCGATTCGTCAAACCACAAAGAAATGTCAGTCGATACTTAGTGAAGGAGATATTATCGCGCGTTTAGGTGGGGATGAATTAGGCATTATTCATCGATGCAGTGATGAGCTCTCTTGTGTTGATTTAGCACGCAAGCTTAACCAAGCCGTTGCCACTCTTTATATCAATAAGGATGTCCCTAACTACCCTCTTAGTCTAAGTATCGGCATCACCCATTTCGAAAAAGAAGATAACGATATCGAAGCTATCTACCACCGTGCCGATCTCGCCTTATACGAATCAAAAAACAATGGTAAGTGCCGATACTCGATAAAGTAAAACCTTTATCATTGGACACGACACTCGCTCACTTCATACCGCTCACTCATTCAAGCATTTACCTATATTGTTAATATCTGGTGCTTAAAATCATGTGTATACATACTGCTACGTTGTATTGTTCTAAAACGCAGATAAAACAAAGCCCGCAAATAAATGCAGGCTTTGTATTGCACACGTAATATTAATTCTTGACGGAATTTATGAAACGTTCGGCGCTAGCAAAAAGGGTGTCGCACTGTTTTTTTTGTTTGTTGTACTCGGCAGTGCCTACCGCTAACGATTCAAGGATTTCCTTAGCTTGATTATATTCACCAACCATATTGGTGAATCGCTCTTCAAAATCACTTTTACGCATCTTTTTGACGTTTTTTCTTACCGGTTTTTTCATAACTTCCTCTTACCATCAAAGATCCAAACGTTCTTTCTGCTCTCTTTCCAACAGAATATCTTCGATTCTTCGCCTTACTTGATGGATATTATTTGACTTGTCATCTTTAGCCTCACTCGTACCTTTGCTCGGCTTAGTCGTTGGAGTTTTCTTTTTCAAAGTTAGATATCCATTTCAGTTTCAATATAAAAAGCTCTCAACCTTAAGCCTCGTGAGTTCGACACCACTGGAGCGAGTTACTCAAATTGAATAACCAACTCAAATACTGACATTCACTCTGGATAAGAAATGACGCTTTAATACATCGCTCACAAGCGAATGTATTGCATTAGATAAAGTATACTTGCCGGTTCATCGTGGATGGTTTTAGTAATCAGCGGCTACAAACGTAAACACCTTGTCACACCAAAATTAAACCATCCCGCGACTATCGATTAAGCGAGAGTAACATTTGCAGCTGTGAGTCTTACCGCCCTAACTTCCAGCCAACGTTTAACACTGTCTGTAGCAATAGCATTGAAATAGATACCAATATCAGCGCAACTCATGATTGCTACGGCGCTAAATATTTCGTTTCGTCAACCATTTAACTAAGCCTATCGCCTGATATGACCGAGACCTAGGTAGCATGGCAATTTAATATTCGAAACAACTAAATCGGAAATGAAGAAAACCATCTCAGGGCAAAGATGACGGAGTGATTAGAGACAAAACAGCTAGTTTATCGAACTAAACATTTCATCAATCGCTAAGCTACGTAAGCTGAGGCCACTATACACCTGACATGCAGAATAGATAGCTATTTCGATTGGAATTTACAACACCATTTAAAACAAATACTTAAAGTGTCCATTTTTAGCTGACATAACCTGACGGATGAAATTTACACCATAAATGCAGTATTCAAAACGTAATCATCCTTTAAAGCGCAAAAGCCAATGCGTTCGGTTTGATGATAAATCATAGGAGCCGCAGTGCTCACTATGCAACCACTCTGAGCGCCACCACTGAGTAAATAACGTCGCTCATTCAGAAACTTATGGATTTTTGCAACAATCTCATGATATCTAAGTCAGAATCTTTACTATTTACCTCATAAAGATAGAACTCTAATCTTATGTCGCTAAAACTACAGAATATGTCATGACGCTCAAAGAAATCCTTCAAATTCGTAATGTACGCTACTTCTTAATGTTTCGAAGCAGCTACTTTGCGCGCTTTTACTACCCTATATTCACGCTACTCTATTTAGATTACGGCCTAACCCTTTCCCAATTTGCCATGCTCAACGTGGTTTGGGCTGCCACCATTGTGCTTGCAGAAGTCCCATCGGGCGCGTTTGCTGACACCTTAGGGCGTAAAAAGCTCGTTGTGTTGTCGTCGATTGTCATGTTTGTTGAAATCGCCATGATCGCCGTAGTACCGATTGGTAACCCAACGTTAGTGTTTAACGTATTTTTGATTAACCGAATATTAAGTGGCTTAGCGATGGCTTTGGCCAGCGGTGCCGATGAAGCCTTGGCTTACGACACCCTAAAAGATCAGGGCAAAGAAGAACTGTGGCCGCGCGTGTTACAGATTCAGCTTCGCATTGCCTCAAGTGTTGGGATTGTTGTCACGCTGTTGGGCGCTGCCATGTATGACCTTAACTTCATGAGCGGCGTTTACCAGTTTCTTGGGTTAGCGGAACCGCAAAGCACTCAAGACATCATGCGCATCCCTGTTTATGCTACCTTAATTGTTGCGATGATCGCCATTTATGCCGCGACAAACATGAGAGAAGCGAAAAAAACACTACCGGCGAATCACACCAAAATGGCCACTACCATCGCCAGCCTAAAACTCACCGGAATAACGGGCAAATGGGTGCTTTCGACACCTTACGTACTGTTCATATTGCTCTATTACAGCTTGTTCGAACACACATCGCGCATGTTTTTAACCATGAACAGTCAATACTATCGCGCCATTGATATCCCGATTATCTATTTCGGTTTAATCGGCGCAGGGATAAGTTTGCTCAAAATCCTCCTGGCAGGACAAAGTCGTCGATTGGCTGAAAGTATGGCACCCAAAAAATTCATTGTTATAATGGGTTTAGCGACAATGGCAACCTATTATTGGATCAGTCTTGGCTGGTCGATTTACGGAGTAATACCGGCGCTGATCCTGATCTTTATTATCATGACGATGAACATTTTCATCAGCTATCACCTCAATAAAAAGACTGAATCACATAATAGAGCAACCGTTTTAAGCTTTAAGGGTTTGATGTTTAACCTAGGTTATGGCTCTATCGGGATCTTATACGCCTACTACTATAAATTGATCTCAGAGAACTACACTGAGCAACAAATAGAGCGACATCTCGACTTCTTAGCCTCACTGTCGTCATTCTTTTACTATTTTACCGTGCTGTTCATTGCCATCAGCGCAATGTTCTATTTCCAAAATAAAAAGAAAGCGATTTTTTAAACTCCGCGCACCTGCGGCTTGGGCTTGTCGCGCACTCTTGACCATCGTTAAGAATGCTCGACAAGCACGAAAGACATGTCAGTAAGGCGATGATGGCCGATTAAGTAATGAGTAGCTGAATCGTAAGTGGACAATTGTGTATGACTATTTCAGGGAAATTTCGGACTCACGGATAAATTTGCTAGGGAAAAAGGAAAGACCTGACCTCAAACATTCTTCAGATGTGTTGATAACACTGTCATCTTGAACCTGATTAAGAATTACTTTTTATAAAAATGTCACTTATCAATGCATTAACTATATAATCATCGCTCATTTTAGCTCTGTGAAAGACGAAACAATAGCTTCACAATGCATCACTGTATACATTAAACCATGATAAGCAGGCATATATGGCAAAGCGTCGCGTTGCAAAATCAAAAC
Source organism: Vibrio sp. N418 (assembly GCF_000222565.1). NCBI lineage: Bacteria > Pseudomonadati > Pseudomonadota > Gammaproteobacteria > Vibrionales > Vibrionaceae > Vibrio > Vibrio sp. N418. The sequence continues at coordinate 22,376 of NZ_AFWD01000079.1, read as the reverse complement.
GTAATACTAGACACGGTAAAGCACATAAAGAAAAAACCACACAAAAGCCGAAAGGCGTTTTTGCCATACTGAGCCAATATTGGAAACAAATTTCAATCACTATTGGGCTATGTTTCATCACCTATGCTGGCTTTTATTTCTTTAATTCGCCAATCAATAAAATTGAACGAATGACCTTTAGCGATATGAATAAAAGTTACATCAAATTTTATTTTGATAATTATCCGTACAAGCTAAATCCTGATATCAATCTAGGCCTTAAGTTAGATCTAGATAATGCAAACTATGACAAAAAATTTGGCATATCAAAAGATATGACATGGGCTAAAGCAATAAAAAACAGTCCATTAATCAAAGATTACAATGTTCGGATCTTTCGTGACAGAGAAGCCTATGTGGAGGATAAGATAATCTCAGTCACTAAAGTCGAATTCACATTTAGCGAAAAGGCTCGCGATGTATACTATATCCAATATTTCGAGCTATATAGCCCTCTTGATCTTCCTGTCGGCTATAAAATATTTGATGTTTATGGTTTCCTAACTTATCCGCAAACGGATAGTGATACACGAACAAAACTAGATATTCATCCCTTTGACGTTCTAACCCAGTTTTCTACTGGTCATCTTGATAAATATGACGATTTAGACAACTAGAAAGGTTGAGCCTACTCGCCCAAACAAAGCTGGATATCTACCTTGCAGTGGATAGCGGTGGGCTCTTTCTTTTCCCAGCAAACAACATCCATTTCACATTGCATTCAATTTTGTGCCGGTAAAAAACAAAAGCCAGCGGTTTAAGGCTGGCTTCTCAATATGGTATCAGTGCGCTTTTATTAGCGTTTTACACAGGCAAAGAATGCATTACCTGATTGACCATCCCACGGTAAGATCTTCTCGTAGTCGTGCTCAAAAATATGCACTTCAAAATACGGTTCAAGCAAAGCGCTTAACTCTTCGTAGTTGACGGCGACCATTGGGTGTTCGTCGTTCCACAATTGCTTTTCCAGATCGGTGTGTTTTTCAATGCTTAGCGTGAGGAACTGCTGTTCACCTTCACCGCTGTACTTCCAGCCTGAGCTAAAAATGAATTCACTTTCATCATGCATCGCACTATGACGCACAAATGAACGGTTATCGATCTTGTTGCGGTTAACCGAGTTAAAACAGAACATGCCACCTTCTGCTAATGCCGCATGCGCATGGGCAATACACTGCTTTAAGTTTTCGATGCCATCGCTATAGTGGATCGAGTATAAAAAGCAGGTAATCAGGTCCAGCGGTTGTTCTACCGTAAAATTACACATGTTGTGCAACATGAACTCTGCTTCAGGACAGCGAATTTTTGCCAAATCGAGCATTGGTTGGTTCAAATCCAAACCGCTACTTTGGTAGCCAAAATCAAGGAAATGTCGAATATGTGGGCCAGTGCCACATGCCAAATCGAGATGTTGTTTACCTTCGTTACCAAACAGTTGGTGCAGTCGACGTACATAGCGGCTTTGCGCTTGGTAATCGATGTCAGCACACATCAAATCGTAGTAACCAGAAAGGTCGGTATAAAGGGCGTTTGAAGGAATAGTACCCAATGTCAGATGCTCAAATAAAATTCGGTGGCGCATCCTATATCAAATCTTCCGTTTTACGAAGAAAAATCATCCATTTTGACATGTCGGCCGATCTACCGTAATACGAGCATCTGTTCAAACAAGCGGCTTATGCCAATCTCGTCAGCGATCTCACCATCAAGATCGACTCCTCTACTACGCCGATTTTTTATCGATTTCTATCAATGAAATACCGTTTTTTTATTGCACAAATAGACAACACTAATGGCGAGATCTTCCCCATTCAGCATTGTGTGATATTTATTCCAACCTAACAATAGTTGGAATTAACGTCATAAAACTTAATAAAGTTTTGCAGGGAAAAATAGGTTTATTTGCTAACATATAATTTCAATATGTGATGGAATATTTGTGGTTAAATAACTTAATTCATTTCACGTATAAACTACGGTGTTAATTATACATTTTTACTTATTCTTTAATATAACTGGTTTTTGATGGAACTGTTGTTTTCTTATACTTATTCAACAGCGGTCAGTTTCCCCTTTGTCATGCCTGAACACTGATGGCAACTGGGTTTGACCCAAAATGTTCAAGTATATTCAACAATATCAGAGCCTTCCCTTATTGGTAAGGTGCGACGCTACGTAGGAAAGACCTGACAAACGAAGGTGTGGATAAAAATCTAAACGTTCATTTATACTCAATTTTATAGGTTAACCACCCTTTAATAACGTCAAATTCCTGAATTAGCGGTTATTGAGACATCATTCACCTCTAATCATTAATACATTTATCTGCATGGATAAATAAATCAAAGAAGAACTAAACCGTGAGAAAAATAAACAAAATAACAGCTGCGCTTGCCAGTGTTATGTTCAGTGGCTATTTATACGCCGCTGACGCAAGTGTTACATCCGGCGTCATCAATTTTGTTCCTGGTGAAACCAAAGTACAAAATGGCGATATGGTTACTTATAATGGCGAGTGTTTCATTGCTAAAAATAACCCAGGTGTTTGGGAAACGCCGAACGCTAGCTCATGGTTTTGGGATGCCGCTGTCTGTTCTGGTGAGCCAGAGCCTGAACCGGATCCAGACCCAACACCAGATCCTGATCCGACTCCTGACCCGGACCCAACGCCAGACCCAGATTTAGGCGATGTTATTCCTTTTGTTCCGGGTAAGACTCAAGTTAGCAATGGCGATATTGTCTCTTTTGATGGTCAGTGCTTCATTGCTCAAAACAACCCTGGCATTTGGGAAACACCAAGTGCAAGTTCATGGTTTTGGCAGCTAACCGAATGTTCTGACGAGCCGGGAACTGGCGAACCTGAACCAACTGAGCTATCCGTTCTTTCTCCTGTTGCAGGCCAAGTGTTAAAAGCGGATCAACCTATTGCGATTAAAGCAAGTGTTGACGGCGAACTCGCAGCTAAAGTTGAGTTTTGGGTAAACAGCACCAAACTAGCTGAAAAAGCGATTGATCAAAGCCAAACGCTTTACTCGCACACTTGGACACCGAAAGACGCTGGCAATAGAACCGTTAAAGTTCTGGTATTAGACAGCAAAAACCAAACGCTAGAACAGCAATCAGTTAATGTCACTGTAGAAGCAGATGTTAATGAAGATTTCGTCGCGCCTGTCGTTTCATTCGTGACCCCTTCTAATGGCACAACGATTAAAGTAACAGACTCTGTTGCTATTTCAGTAAACGCAACCGATGCAGACAATGACCTATCTACGCTAGTTGTGAAAGCAAACAACAAGCAGATCTGTAGCTTTGATGCAGCAACAACGGATGCATTTGCGTGTAACTGGCAACCGACTCAAGCGGGTAACGTAACGCTGAAAGCGACCGCTACCGATGCACAAAACCTCTCTTCAAGCGTGAACGTAAAAATCACCGTTGAAGAAGAAGCCGTTGAGCCGCCACCCGTAACACCACCAGGTGGTTTGTGTGCTGATTTCAATGTTTACCCAGACTGGACGCAAGGTACACACGCGACTGGCGGTGACATCATGGTACACAACAATATCGCGTACTCTGCAATTTACTGGACACAGTCAATTCCAGGTAGCGATGCTTCATGGTCTCTACACCTAAACTGTGACGGTTCAGAACCAGGCACTGCACCACTGCTATCACTACCAAACCCGATGGACCCTGTTCGTCTGGAAGTTGCAGGTTGGCCAAATACTTTGGTTGTTGCAAGTCCAGCAACTATGACAGTACCTGCCAACGTGACCATCGAAGCAATCAACAGTGCTGATCTGGCGGATTTCGATGCGCTAACTAACAGCTTTGTGGCTGTAATTGAAGCGGCTTCTCAAGCGGGTTCAACTTCGATCATTATCAACAGCGACGTACTTGATAACGCGACTCAAGATAAAGGCCAATCTTTTGGTGCTATCTCGGTGAAAGAAGCGCTAATAAATGCGGTTGATATTACTGGTAGCCGTATTGATGTTGATGATATCAATGCACTAACCAACGATACAAAAGGTTGGGCACAAGCGCATAACCTAATCATCACCACGCTTGCACCTGAAGCCAGTTACGGTTGGACGCTAAGCATTGGCGATTTCGCTTTTGACACGCATTCAGGCCGTCAGTCGGTATGGGATGCAGCATCGAACTACTCTGCTGAAATGCTAGACAAGTTTGAACTGTACAAAGCAGATTCAGTGACTAAAGCGGACTTCATTGCCTTCACTAAATCTAACGCTACTGATGCGTTATCAAGCGAGCAATGGCACAACGCACTAGAGTACGTAAAACAAGTTTCTGACTACGTGAAGACCCCTGTCATGCTGGCAAACATGCCAACAGAGCAAACGGCTACTTACTTCATGGGTAACACCACAAGTGAGCAAAAACTTCGCAAAGCAGCATTTAGCAACGTATTCGCGGTTCTATTCGATAAGAATGATTCTGAGCTAACCGCTAAGATCGAACGTTACCAAGATGCAAAAGTGCCTCTTTACTACGTGGGTGCTGAACTGGAAAAAGGTTCACTAACTCGTATTGAAGCGCTTAACCAACAACTGGCCGATGCTGAAGACGTAATGAACAATCAAGCGTTCCTTTACGAGACTCCGCAATCACAGTGGGAACCTTCAACAGTATACAAATGGGCTGATTTCCTTGATGGCCTAAACGCAATGCACAACATTGGTGTAGCAGGTAACAAGTTCTGGCTACTCAGCGATGAAGCTGATGATCAAACTAACATGACTTATGCAAAAGTCGCGATTGCCGCGTTCCTAGCACAAAGTATGCAAGAGACTATCCGTTACAACGCGTGTGATGAGAACAACTGGTCAGAAGTGAAATACGGCGCTCCGACGGATTACCCAATGACCGCAAGCTGTGGCCAACTTGGTCAGAAGTATGCAGATTACGGTGTAAACCCAGTTTCAGGCCTAGACTACGCTTACTCTTGTCCTCGTGATAACAAGATGGAAGTGAGCGCACTAACTCATGCTAAATGGTACGGCGCACCAGCTCCTGTCTTTGCAGCACCTGATGCCGTACTTGAAGAACGTGGTCTATTGGTTAATGGTGCGGTGGGTCGTTGGACCAACAACGGTCACTGTAACGATGTACCAGAAAAAGTAGATACCTCTAAGCAAGTTTGGGAACGTGATACTTGTAAGACTTACGTTGGTCAAAAAGCGGGTAGCTTTATTTGGGACGGCAGCAGCCAAGAAAGTGTTGAAGGTTGTGGTTGGTGGGGCCGTGGTGTAATCCAAACGACGGGTCGCCAAAACTTCGGTACGCTTAACCATTACCTAGGTCGTTCACACGTTGATCCATCAACCATTGGTCAAACCATTGATGGTGTAACTGTTGAAGCGCCACCAGCGAACCCACTGTACGCTGAGCTTGATTTCTGTTCAAACCCAGGTCTCATTTGTAGCTCTGAAGAGAACCGTGAAATTAAGTGGATTGCAGGTCTGTTCTACTGGGTAACGTCAGTACAAGCGTACAATGATGAAGGCGGCCAATACGGTGATTGGAACTACCACAACGAACTGAAAAAGTACGTGGACAGTGGCCTACAAGGCTCTCAGTTCATTGATGACGTTTCTGGTATCGTTAACCGTGGTTGTCCAGATCTAACCTGTTCAACGGGTGATGTTCACAATGTGAAAGAGCGCCGTGAGAACTTTAAGCTAGTGCTTAAACAGCTAGGTCTTAACCCGCAATAATCTCTCAGGCACTCGCCACAGAGCGATTAGCGTCAGGCTATATGCATCATGCGATTTAGCTACAGTTCTGATTTCGCTTGTGACTCATAGCCATAAATAAAAACACCCGCTGGTGAAAACCAGCGGGTGTTTTTTTGTTTATTCGATGATGGAAAAGACCTGACTGATAAGTGCAGCAACCTTTAGAGAAAGCAATGCACGTTAACCTCGCTTTGTCGGTGGTTCACCGGTCCATCGTTTGAAGGCGCGTGTAAACGCACTGGAATCTGAGAAACCCAGCTCTAGAGCGACTTGGGTAATATTCACGTTAGCTTGATTAAGCAGATTTAAGCTTTGCTCTAAGCGATATTTGTCATAAAGGCGACGAAAGCTCACCCCCTCTTGTTGTAGCTTACGATTGAGCGTTCGGCCGCTCATGTGTAATTCTTGCGCAATACTATCAAGGGTAATGTCGACCACCTCCTTACGCTTAAACACATCGTTTACTTTGCAAATGATACTGTGCTCTCGGCTTTGTGTGCTTTGCTGCTCTGCTAACACCTTTAGGTGCTCATGCAATTCAGGATCGTAACGGCGGTGGGCTCTATCGACCAATTGAGGGTTAAACAAAAAGTAGCGAGCCGCGTAGCCTGATTTCACTTCGATATTAAACACCTGCTCGAGCAAAGGCGTAATATCACCGGCAATCGTAATGCGATTGATATGAATAGGTAAACGCAGACTCGGCGCTTTGAGATAACGACGGATTAGTTTCAAAATAACGCTCAAATAGAGACCTAAGCTCAAATGCGACATTAAGGTAATCTCATCAACGTATTCTTGAGTGATCGTCCACAGTTCAAGCTCGCCATGTTCGCTCTCACGGCAAATGATTTTTAACAGTGGGTGGATATGGAATGAGTAACGAGAAAATAAATCACAAAAAGCATGCAAAGTGGGCGCAGTAAGCATCGCAAGTACCGGAGCGCCCTGCTCAAGCTCATCGAAATAGTTAGCGGTTTGGCCAAACAATGCAATCAGCTCATCACCATAGCGCTGATAAAGCTCAGCCACGGCATATTCTAACTGATACGCAGAAACAGAGTCGCTACTACACAGCTGAAGATATTGCTGCTCTCCTCCCCAAATTTCAGCGCTTTCTTGCGTTCGTTCTTTTATCGCGGCATCAAGACAGTTGAACCAAAATATCGGTAGTTGAGTACTAAAATCGCTCACCATAATTACTCGCTAGATTACACTTCCGTTGTTATCTCCTTGCTAGTGCATGAAGAACCTGAAATTGTATCTAACCGTCAGCGAAAAGACATCGGCTTCTTCAGTAATTTGCGATAATCCCCCACATCAAATGAGCAGCGAATCAAGTAAGGCTTACTTATAAGCTTATTGTTTAGAATGAGGATGCAAACGGCGTATCGACAACCTCTTTGCTCTTATCGTTCTTATATAAAGAGTGCTCTACTCCTCAAGCAACAAGTCCACAACCTAATACTAGAACTTGTAATCTAAACCAACCGAGACAACGTACTGCTCTGAAGTGTAGTAATCAATATTCGACTGAGTGGTTTTTGCACCAACAAAAGAGACCAGCGCCCAATCTTGGTAGCCAAGAATATCGTTATATTCGTAAGCGAGGAATAAACCATAATCTTTGTCTTTACGCGTCTGACTAAAAACCGGATTTTGTGCATCGTAATCTCGTAAAGCGGCGCTCGCCGTCAACACAAAACCGTGCCTATCTATCTTACGCGCATAGCTCAGCTCACCACCATAGCTAACAAACGAAAGCGCTTCGCCTTTTGGGCGTGAACTGGTGACATGAAGTGATGGCTGCAGTATTGCTTGCTGTTCTGGTAAGAAGTAGCGGTAACCCGTTTTTAGATAAAAATAGTTTCGCTCTCGCGTTAAGTGTTTTTGCTCATCCGGCGTAAGGTTTAAACCTTTGGTTCCCGACCTTTCTTCATCCACATCGGATTCGCCTGCCGCCATATCGACACTAAAGTTTGAACCTGCAATTTGCGACAACTGCATACGGATAACATTACCGGTTAAATCGGTTTTATTGCGCGCTTCATCAACGGCGTACGGGTCATCCCACACCTCACCCGAAATCAAGGTGGGTAGCGCTGAGATATCAAACACCATGCCACTAGCAAACTGCTGACGATAACCTATTTCAAACGCTAGCGAGCCAGTCACGATATCGTCTCTCGATGTACCGATAAACAGTTGTTTATTGAGATCATCGCCAAAGGTGTATTGCAGTGATCCCAGCACGCCCGGTGTCACGCTTGCCTCACCACTGCCTTTTGAGCTTAAGTCGCCAACGCTTTGCGTTTTGTCTTGATCAACATGCAAATTACTGGTGTTTGATGTCATCGCAGTGAGTACAGTTACGTTGCCACTAAAACCCGGCTCTGGCGCTAAAGCGGCCAATGCTGGTGTAGCGGTGAATACAGAACAAAAAAGGACCGGATAAATGGTTTTCATCATCATTAACTCTTAATTCGTGGTAGTGAAACTTCTGCTGTAGCGAACGTCATTTATTAAACAAATATCGGGGCTCTTTTATTCGCCCATGGACGTGCGACTTCAAGCTGATATGCCAATTCAAATAACAAGCGGTCATTACCACGAGCCGCAGAAAAATGGCTGCCAACGGGCATGTTATCGGTCGTCCAATAGAGCGGAACCGACATCGCAGGATTACCGGCCACATTTTCTACCGGCGTATAAGACATCAACTTTTCTGAGCGTTTCCAAATCTCTTCTCCTGACAGTGCTTTCTGATCAAAATAGCTAATATCTTGGGGAATATGGTTTGAACACGGAGTTAACCAAACATCAATTTGATCGAAGAATTGATGGTTATGCTTAAGAGCAAAAGCATGGCATTGAGCCTGAGATTCTGTATACAGATTAGGGTTCACTTGTGTACGAGCTTGCATAGTGCGAGCTAGATAAGTGACATTATCACTGACCTTGTCAGGCATCGACTCTAGTGGTGCGCCCAAAGCATCAAACTGAGCGGCAAACTGTGCCATCTTATTACCAAACACACCCATGTAGCTCAGCATAAACTGTTCTCCATCGGCCACGGGCTGATCGACTTCAATCACAACATGGCCCAGTTGCTCGAGTAGCTTCACACTGGATTTGATCGCCGCTTGAGTCTGCTCATCAGGTAATCGTCCGTAAATATCACGCATCGTGACGCCAATACGGATCGAGCGATTTAACTGCGTATGAATCATACCTATTGGTGTTCTTGGGAATGCGGTATCAAAACCATCTTTACAATGATTCTCCGTGACCGAAATCGCTAAGGCAGTATCTCTCACCGTACGTGACATAAACGATTGATGCGTAAAATCTTCCATCGTTGAACCATTAGTCAGCCCGGTAATCAACTGCTCACGGCTGGGTTTATAACCAAAAATTCCCGTTGCGGAGGCTGGCATTCTTGATGAACCACCGCCATCGGTAGAGTGAATAATCGGCGTATAACCCGCGGCGACTGCAGCCGCCCCACCGCCCGTTGAAGAGTGAACGCCTTTACGTAAATCCCAAGGGTTACGCGTCGCGCCATAAAGCGGATTTTGCGTACAGCCTAATGTCATCATTTCTGGAATATTGGTCATGCCAATGGTATTAAGTCCAGCATTGTGCGCGGCTTGAATAAACCATGAGGTATGTTCTGGTTTGCGGCCTTTGTTCAAAATAGAGCCTAACGTACTCTCTAGTCCCTCAACATCGACGCAATCTTTGGCTAGAAAAGGCACGCCAGCAAACGGCGAGTTTGGGTTTATTGTCTCAGCACGTTGCAACGCAATGTCATAACATTCCGCGACGACTGCATTCACCTCGCCGTTGGTTTGTTTAATTTTGTAGATCGCTTCTTGAACCAACTCTTTTGGTGTGGCTTTTTTGTGCCTAACCAGCTCAGCCATCGCTGTCGCATCTAACGGCATATCCGGTGTTCTAAAATCAGCAGGAAGCCCCTGCTTAGAGGATGGAGTTGCAGCGGAAAGTGACGCAGGAATCGTCAGTGCAGCGGCTGATATTGCCCCCTTACCCATCACTTTAAAGAAATCACGACGTTTTAGATCATTGTTCATAGTTTTTCGCTCTAGATAAATCCAACCGATGAACATAGATTACGGAAAACTTTGTATTACAACTCGACATATAGCGACAGCTTATGAGCCAATTACGCCAACTTGACCAAATACGCCACCGTTTAGCGTGATACAAAAACAAAAAAGCCTCTAATGACAAGCATTAGAGGCTTAAGTGAGCCATGGCAATTACAAATACGAATAGTGCGGAATTAATGCTTAAACGTATTCACATCGTTGGCACTATTGGCGGTGATATCACCCGCAGGGTTAAGCAAGTGAGGCAGTATTTTCGGCAAATTTAGTTCAATGTCGTTATCGGTGACGGGATTAATCACTTCGTTATACCAACCAAGTAAGCCCAGTACCGCATAGCCAATTGCATCGTCGTCTTCACTGTGATCAAGGATGATTTGCAGAAAGCGCAGAATCGAACGGTCATTGGTTTGCGCTTGCACACGTGTGGTGTGAAAGATATTTGTCGCTTCTGCAACTAGCCCTTCAAACTCAGTTTCAATTGCGACTTTGAATGAGCCGCCATCAACAGAAATTCTCATAGTATTGTTCGCCAATTACTTATTTTATTTACCAAAAAGCATACCGCCTTTTTAGTACCCTGTCGTTAACTCGGCTCGACTAACTGTTGATCTAGATAAGGGTTCTAATTCAGCTGCTGCAATTATCGCCGTTTCTTTGTGGGTGATATCAGAGACATTATTTGACAAACAATAAAGTGAGTTACACTAACATGACTTAAAGTAATTTAGACAATGTAAGGTAACCAATGATCGCGTGGAAACAGTCACTAGCGGGATATGAATGGCTCATCCATCAAATCTGGTATTTAGAGGTCGAAACAGACGAAGTCATTAGCCCCAAACCTCACCTTATTCCTAATGCCCGCGCGCATCTGTTATTTACACCTGCTGAACAAAGCTATAGCTACGATAACGGTGAACAATGCTTGTTTGGGTGCGGTAGTCACCTATTAACCGCCAATGAAAGCTTATTGCTACTTGATGACAATGCACCGCTAAAACGCATCGGCATTACCTTTCGCCCTGAAAGCTTGTATGTGCTCAACTCAGGCTCAGTGTCCAATATCAATCAATGCGCGTGGTTTGATTGGTTAAACTTACTCTTTGATGAACAGTTTCAACAAGAGCTATGGCAGCACAGCACCAGCAAAATGAAATTGTTAGCCTATATTCACCAACACCTTGATAAGATCCAACTGCAACCAAGCAGCAATAATGCCTTTGTTATTGCACAACGTGCCACTGCGGCATTTGAAGCATCAATAAAGAATCCGAACGCTACGCCTGCGTTGATGGGAATCGAGAACCTCGCCAGTGCCGCGGCATGCTCACGTCGCACGTTAGAACGCAGTTTTAAACAAGTGCTAGGCTTGAGTGTTAAGCAATATCTGCAAATGATGCGCTTAGAGCAGATGATCCTCGCGTTGTATCAACAAGAACATGATGTTGATTGGAGCCAATTTTCCCTGCAATTCGGTTTTAGTGACCAATCACATTTAATTCGCACGCTCAAACAGCAACTCAAACAGACGCCATCGAAGTATCTGAAACAACGGGATCTCACCATCGACATCTACGGAGATTTTGAATAGATATTTCAAACATCCAAAAGATAAACTTGTCGCAAATATCCAATTCCTCTCGCTTAACGTGGGCTAAGATGCGCTACAGATAACGAGGAAAACCATGTCTAATTCAAAACAAAATCAATACTCAATACTTAAACAAGGTGGCGCAATTCCTTTTACCGACACCTTAACCATTGCACTAATCCAGGCAGCTGACTTAGCCGAGATCATCGAAATGCTTAACGATGACAAGGTCAACCAATACCTGTTCTTTGCCCCAGCAGACAACTGCTTATACGAAGGATTCTTTGGCCCAATCATTGAAAACACCGCCCAAGCGATCAAAGACGGTATTTGGCCGGAAACACCGACGTTCATTATTCGCGATCAGCACGGCCGATATATGGGTATGACCGCCGTAACACCTGTGATGTTCCTACAAGGTAACTATGAGGTTGGCTACCAATTACCGGCTCATGCTTGGGGACAAGGCATTGCCACTCGGGCTTGCCAAATGATGACTGAGATTGGCTTTACAGAATTAAAAGCGCACAAAATCAGCGCAGATTGTTACGCATCAAACACTGGTTCTTATAAAACAATGGAAAAATGCGGTTTTGTGCTCGAAGGTCGTCAGCTTGATTACTTTAAGACAGAGCAAGGCTTTGACGACAAAGTGTACTACGGCATGACCCTAAAACAGTTCTCTGCACGGCTAAACCACTAAACTGAACCACACTTGCGCAAAATTCTCAGCCGTTAATACTTTTGTATTGGCGGCTTTTTTCTTTGGCCCTCCCCCCTATTGCGTGTAGTCACTCGCAAACTTATTTAGGTAAATTATGAACTTAGCATCAACATTTAATACCTAACTTTAGAACATATCGCTTATTTTGCAGGTAAAAATTACTTATTAAAATGATTTTCTGCTAGGTCGGATTTGTTTTACCCCCAATTATCCTTATAGAATGTACGGATTACATAAGCCGTTTTGGCTTAGCTTGTACGACTCCGAGGGTTGCATGATAGAAATCGTTATTGATGGAAAATATCGAATTGTAGAAAAGGGCCGCACCCTATTAGAAGTGGCCAAAGTGTGTGGTGTTGATATCCCTTCATTATGCGGCATGAACAAAAGCAATGAAAAAGTGCCCTGTGACTTGTGTGTGGTGGAAATAACAAACAACAACGACCAACCATCATCTGAGCAAGCAAACAACCGCTTACAACCAACTGAGCTAAAGCGCGCGTGTGAACTTGAAGTTTATCATGGCCTCAATGTTGTCACCCAATCAGAGCAATTAAGTGCTCACCGCAAACAAGCGCTCAACCGCATCATGACCGATCACTATGCTGATTGTGAAGCGCCGTGTAAAACCGCCTGCCCTGCAGGCGTCGACATCCAATCTTACCTTTACCATATCGCGCAAAACGACCATCAAAAAGCGATCGAGGTGATTAAACGCACCTTACCGATGCCGCTCTCCATCGGTCGTGTTTGCCCTGCATTCTGTGAAAGCGAATGTCGTCGCGCTTTGGTCGATGAGCCGATTGCAATTCGTCAACTTAAGCGTCACGCCGCCGATGCAGATTTAGCCGCACACGAAGCCTACACGCCCGTAAAGAAAGAAGACAAACAACAAAATATCGCGATTGTGGGTGGCGGTCCGGGTGGATTAACCGCCGGCTATTACCTCTCGAACGAAGGCTATAAGGTCACCGTATTTGAATCGATGCCTAAAGCGGGTGGCTGGCTACGTTACGGTATTCCTGAATATCGCTTGCCAAAAGACATTCTCGACAAAGAGATCGAGTTGATGTGTCGTAACGGTATGCAAATTGAGACTAATCAGAAACTTGGTCAAGATTTTACCCTGTCGCAATTAAGTCAAGACTACGACGCCGTCTGTTTGGCGGTCGGCGCTTCGCAAGCGGTTGAAATGAATTACACTGGCAGTGATTTCGATGGCTGCTATTTAGGTGTCGACTACCTCAAAGATTATGTTACTGATCAGCACTACGTCACTGGACAAAAAGTTGCGGTGATTGGCGGCGGCAATACCGCGATTGACTGTGCACGAACTGCACGACGTGCTGGTGCAGATACCACCTTGATTTATCGTCGTACTCGCGATGAGATGCCCGCGGAAGATTACGAAATCGTTGAAGCGGAACACGAAGGTGTAAAATTCCATTTCTTAACTAATCCAGCCGAAAACATTGCTGATGACAATGGTCGCGTTAGTGCGATTCGCCTTGAACGCATGGCGCTGGGCGAAGCCGATGCCTCTGGTCGTCGCAGCCCAAAAGCCACTGGTGAATTTTTTACCGAAGCGTTTGATACTGTCATTGCCGCGGTTTCGCAAAAGCCCGATTTGAGCTTTTTAGACAATGACTCGCTAACCATCCCACTGACTCGCTGGAATACGGCTGACGCCGATGATCTGACCATGCATACTGGCACGGGCAACATTTTTAGTATTGGTGATTTCCGTCGTGGCCCTGCCACCGCCGTTGAAGCGGTCGGCGATGGCCGAGTAGCAGCCAAAGCCATCGACCTATTTCTCAATGGCGATATGGCTGACATGCCAACACCAGCATTTAATTCGCGCAAAGAAAAGAAACTGGCTCAAGTCGATCCACTGCATTTTGAAAATATCTTAAAGGTTTCACGCTCAATCATGCCAGAGCTGACGCCAGCACAGCGTGAACAAAGCTTTGCCGAAGTGGAATTGGGCTTTGATAACGAAGAAGCAATGCGTGAAGCCGCACGCTGCTTAGAGTGTGGCTGCCAAGCAAACACCGATTGCGCGCTGCGAGACTATTCTACCGAGTACCATGCTGAGCAAAACTTTGACCATTCACTTGCCGGATCTTCTATTGCACTCAAAGCGACGAGTGTCATGGATCACCAAGATTGGCTCGACCTACGATCCAAAGATCCTCGCCACAAATACAGCGTGGACCGTAGCTCTGAATTCATTGAGTTTGATGCTAACCGATGCATTAGCTGCGGCCAGTGTATTCAAGCTTGTCGTGAAACAGCGGTACATGGCGTATTAAGCTTTATGTGCGACAAAAACGGTCGTCCAGCCTTGAGGCCAGATGATCGCCCACGTTTTGCCATCAACAACAAAGATGCGCAGGGCGTTAACCATGGCTCGCCAGCCAATACGAGCTGCGACAGTTTAACCCTGATGGGAGATTCAAACTGCGTGCAATGCGGCGCATGTGTGCAGGCATGTCCAACCGGCGCAATGGTTGATGGCCGCGATCGCTCACAAGGTCGTGATGAGCACCTAAAAGCAATAGATACTATCTGTACCTACTGTGGTGTGGGTTGCAAACTGACCATGATGGTCGATGAAGCCAGTAACCGCATTCGCTACGTCAAAGGGGGAGACTCCCCGGTTAACCAAGGCATGCTGTGCGTGAAAGGTCGTTTCGGTTTTGACTTTATTAGCAGCGAAGAGCGCTTAACCACCCCATTAATTCGTAAAGATGGTTGGCTCCAACCCGCCAGCTGGGAAGAAGCGATTCAATTGGTCGCCAACAAGTTAAGCGGTATTAAACAAGACTTTGGTAGCAATGCACTTGCGGGCTTCTCTTCGGCAAAAACCACCAACGAAGATAACTACGCATTCCAGAAGTTTCTTCGTCGTGAGCTCGGCACTAACAACGTCGATCACTGCGCACGTTTATGCCACGCATCAAGTGTGACAGGCTTAGAAGCCTCACTCGGCAGCGGAGCAATGACCAATGACATCCCAAGTATCCAACACTCGGATGTGATCTTTATTATTGGCTCTGACACCACATCAGCCCACCCAATCATCGCTTCACACATTAAACAGGCGATTCGTCATCACGGTGCACGTTTAGTGGTCGCCGACCCAAAACGGGTTGATATGGCCGATCACGCTGAGCTCTATTTAGCACATCGCCCTGGTACGGATGTGATGCTCCTTAACGGCGTGATGCAACAAATCATCAAAAATGGTTGGTACGATCAAGAATACATCGAAGAGCGCGTCGATGGCTTTGATACCTTACTGCAAGAAGTCATGTCACCGGCCTATAACTTGGATAAAGTCGAACTGGTTACCGGTGTTAAAGCTCAAGACATCTTTGCCATGGCGCGTATGATTGGTACAGCAGAACGAACTGCGGTCTACTACTCCATGGGCATTACTCAGCACACCACTGGGCACGACAACGTACGCTCAATCGCCAACCTGCAATTGCTGTGTGGCAACATTGGTATTGAAGGTGGTGGTATTAACCCACTACGCGGCCAATCGAACGTGCAAGGCGCGTGTGACATGGGCGCATTGCCAAACTGCTACCCTGGCTATCAAAAGGTGTATAACCCAATGGTACGTCAGAAGTTTGCCATTGAATGGAATGCACCAAACTTGCCTGATGAACACGGCTTGACGTTAACTGAAATTATCGACGCTGCTTGCCATCGTGATGTGCGTGGTTTGTACATCATGGGTGAAAACCCCGTACTGAGCGATCCTAACCAAGCGCACGTTATTGAGGGCTTGGAGGCATTGGATTTCTTAGTGGTGCAAGATATCTTCCTCACTGAAACCGCTCAATATGCTGATGTAGTGCTACCATCTTGCTCATTTGCCGAGAAGTCTGGTCACTTCACCAATACCGAACGTCGTGTTCAGCGCGTTAACAAAGCGGTTAATGCGCCGGGTGAAGCAAAAGAAGATTGGTGGATCATTCAACAAATTGCCAATGCCATGGGTAGCGACTGGCACTATCAAAATGTCGCCAACATCACCAGTGAGATCGCTCGAGTGACGCCGCAATACGTCGGTTTGCAATGGGAAAACATCCCACCAAACGGCGTACAATGGCCAAGTAACAAGAACAATCCACATGGCACGCGCATTATGCACCAAACCCAATTTACCCGTGGTAAAGGGCAAATGGTGGGGATTCCGTTCCGCTATGCGGCAGAGCTTCCTGATAATGAGTACCCATTAGTGCTCACCACCGGGCGCGTATTGGAGCAGTTCCACACGGGAACCATGACCCGCAAAACCAAGGGGTTAGACAATCTTGCCGGGCCAAAAGCGATGATCAGCGTGGAAGATGCCGAAGCACTGGGCATTAGTAATGGCCAGCGCCTCAAAGTCTCGACACGACGTGGCAGCATTGAAATTGACGCCTTTGTTACCAAGCGAATCCAAAAAGGATTGGTGTTTATCCCGTTCCACTTTGTTGAATCGCCGGTCAACCGCTTAACCTCTACCGCGACCGATCCGCATGCGAAAATACCGGAGTTCAAAGTGGCCGCGGTGCGCGTAGAAACGTTACAGACTGAGATGGTTTAACAGGCCCCAAAATATCCAATACCTTTAGTCACCAACAAAGGGCGAGAATATTAACGTAATTCTCGCCCTTTTCTTTATAAAACATCGCCTTGGACAATCCAATTAGTCCTTCTGGTTGATATAATCCATTCATAACAACAAAAACCCAACCACCACTGCATTCAATGAAATACTCATGTCTATTTCAGTGGTTAAAATTATTTGCTACCGATAGCATGGAATGATTGATGACAACGCCTTATATACTGAATATCTCAAGTGAACCACATCGCCTTGAACTACAACTGCTTTCTCCTTTGTCAAACGGACGTAATGAGTTGCATTGGCAACGTGATCTGGGTGAATTACAGCGTGAAAGCAATATCAGCCTAGCCGAATTTTATAACGATGATGAGTTTGTCGTCGCAACGACAACTGGACGGATTCATAAAGGTTCTATTCAGGGTGATTTGACTCTAGTGACCACTTTACCTGTAATGGGTATTCACGGCGGCAAAGGCTGGCTAGATAAAACGAAACAAGAGTTCTGGTATGCCGCTACAGCAAAAATAGACGATGAGCAGGGCGACCGATTGTATGGTTGGAACCTAAAAAATTGGCAACTTATTGCGCAAGTTCAATTGCCAGAATATCTTGATATACAGCAACTGCATCGCCGTCGTGATGGCAGCTTTTTGTTCTATCAAAAATGCTGCGGCAAACTACACAAAAGAACCCAAGGATTTTGGGTTATTAACCCTGTCACTGGCGAGGCTAACCATCACCTCCTCGACTCCCTCCCTGCGGCGGGAATGTATCAAACTCGCAATATGCTTGCGCTCTGTCCTAAGCGCGATATTGCCCTGCTTCCTTTCTTCGACACACTGCCATACCAAGAAAATAAAGGGGATCTCCAACTGGGTTTTCAGTTGCAACTGGTCGATTTAAACAGTTTTAATACACTGTGGATTAAAACTGTTCGTTGGTTTGGCAATGACACTGAGCAGATACTGGATGATGAAGTACGTCAAACTCTCCAAGATTATTATGCTGACGAGGAGCTCGATGATGATGACGTAGAGGATGCTCTTGAAGAATGGGTGGAAACGCTGAAAGGTATTCGCTTTAGTGATCAAGAGGATGCGTGCTGGTTGTGCTGGGCTGATGGCACTTTACGTAAGCTTTATTTTAGTCATCGCCAACAAGATTATCAGTTGACCGCTATGTCTCCCCTAGTCATGCCGACGCAAGAAAGTGAGGAATCTGGACAACCAAACCCTCTCAATCAAGTGGCGTTTAACCAATATGATTATCACTTACAGGTGTTAAACCATCATCAATTGGCAGTCATCAACTGTGATATCAAGATTGTTGATATTGCTGAAGTTAAACCTAGCGATAACGAGCTGGCACAACAAACTGTCACCTATCAAAAAGCGAAACAAGCTGAAGTAGAGATGAATGATGCATTCAGAATGTCCTATACCCGTGATGGTATTAACGTCATTGAAATTGACTATCTCGCCTTGCCCGAGTGCGTGTTAGAGGGCCTCCAAGAAATGCGACAACGAACCGCTTGCTTAGAAGATCACGTCAAAGGTATTCGTCTTGAGTGGCTGATTGAAGATCAAGATGGTAGCCAGCGCTCAGAAGCTGATTTTTGCGCTATGGCGATAAAACTCTCAGGTGCGGCTAACATGATGGAGCAAATAATTGAGAATTTCTGCGCTTATCCGTACGCATCCAAATTAATCAGTGGTGAAAATAAAGCCGCACTATCTGATATGGTTTTGAGTTTAGCGGCGCATAACATCCGCTATTTACCATTAGTGAACCGATATTTAAACATCATTGATGTTGCTCAGTTTGGCCGCTTCCATACCCAACACACACTACCGTTGATTGAACAGTTATATGGACAGAGCCTAAGACACAAGTTCAAATATCATAATTTTATCAAAAACTTACCTACAGACTTGCCTATCATCCAACCGATAAACAAGTAATCTGTAGGCCTAACGAACGCGACAAATGAATGCACTCAATCAGTGCATTCATTTGAAGTTCAATTACATGCGTTTGAGCATATTCAATGTAATCTTGGCTGAGTTATCGGCCGTCGCTTTTTTCAAATCGCTGTAAACCACTTCGGCTGAGCCATCCGCTTTATCGGAGATAGTACGAATAACCACGTAAGGAACGTTAAACGCATCCGCTACCTGCCCCAACGCAGCACCTTCCATCTCTACTGCCATGGCATTAAATTCTTTGTAAATCCCTGTCACAATCTCTTTGTTAGCAATGAACTGGTCACCCGAAGCAATAATACCTTGATAGACACTCTCTTTACCTAACTCGTCTACCGCTGCATCAAACGCATATTTTTGTAGGTTTTTATCCGCGTAGAACAGACGGTCTTCATAATCTGGCAACTCACCTTTAGGCTTGCCAAACATGGTTAAGTCGACATCGTGCTGTACAAGGCTGGTTGAGATCACGACATCAAGCGGATCAAGTTTTGGCTCGCTTGCACCCGCAATGCCGGTAAAAATCAGTTGCTCGACACCAAACGATTGAATGAGCAAGGTGGTGGTCATCGCCGCATTGACTTTGCCAACCCCAGATTTAGTCACAATGACCTCTTTACCTTCGATTTCTCCGGTATAAAAAGTATGGCTACCAATCTGTTTTACTTGTTGATTTTCAATTTTTGGTAGTAGCGCTTCTACTTCAACATCCATAGCGCCAACAATACCAATGGTTGATGCCGCCGAAGGCAATGCGCAAACAGCAAGCATTGCGGCCAATGATTTCTTAAACATACTGATCCTGAACATATAATACGCATCACCAAACTGTGATGTGGCGCGGAGTATACCTTGGTAAACGGCAAAGGCAATCGTTTGCGCAAATAACCAATCTCACTGAGTAAGAATCAGTGACATATCGCTCGCCACGTTTAATGACGGTCATCAATTCAGGATTATGGACGGATAGATGATCAAAGTCTCAAACCCTACAAGCAATACTGGAAAGCAATGTCGATATCCGCTAAATAAGCCTTCAAATAAGTTACACCTACAAAATAGATGGCTATTAACGAATCGTTAATGAACAATCACTTGCGAGAGCTCATCGCCACCAGTTATTGCCTACATCGCATCCAAGGATCTGCATGCATTTTTATCAAGCAGTCATAACGACTGCCGCGCTGACCAGCGCCTCTTTAACCAGCGTTAGCGCACAGGCCTCACAAAATATCTCATCTTTGATGATAGAAATCCGTCAACAAGATGGAATTAGCTTCTACTACAGTATCGCCAATGGAATGACATTAAACGGCGACGTCACGATTGTCCGAGATAACCAAGGCTACACCGTAGGCCAATTTTCCCAAGGTGTTCCCAATGGTCGCTGGCAGGTATTTCTACCTAATAACCAAAAACTGCTGGATGGGCAATATGTGCAAGGTTATCAAGATGGTCAATGGCAGTTGTTTGATAGCAGTGGCAACCTAAGTGAAAAGCAGCACTACCGTCAAGGGGTGCCCGATGGCGTTTGGGAGCAATACAATCTTCAAGGTAATGTCGATCAAACAACCCTCTATAAAGAGGGGCAAAAAGTACAAGTAGAACGTTTTTTTGCCAGTGGAAAACGACAAGCACTAGAAACCTATTTGGATAATCTTCGCCACGGCGTGTGGGAAACCTACCATGAAAACGGGACGGTCGCCTTACGTCAAGAGTACGCCAATAACCATCTTTCAGGCCGTTACCTTGAGCAAAATAGCGCCGGGAAAATTATCGTTGAAGGCGAATACAATACCCAAGGCGAACGACAAGGGGCTTGGCGAAGCTTCTATGATGACGGCACTCCGAATAGTGAAATTCATTTTGAAGCTGGCATACACAACGGCAAAGCCCTCTCCTACTTTCCTAGTGGACAACTTGCTCAGCAGGCAACCTATAAGAACAACCACCTGGATGGCGAATCCCTGCGCTATCACGAAAACGGTCACCTCTATGAAAAAGAGCACTACCAAGATGGACAGCTTGATGGTC
This sequence comes from Vibrio sp. N418, assembly GCF_000222565.1. Lineage (NCBI taxonomy): Bacteria > Pseudomonadati > Pseudomonadota > Gammaproteobacteria > Vibrionales > Vibrionaceae > Vibrio > Vibrio sp. N418. Next base: position 1,481 of record NZ_AFWD01000079.1, on the reverse strand, counting down.
TACAAGTTATCTATAATGCGGATCAGGTGGTTATCGCTGAGAGCAATTTCAAACTGGGCACACTGGCCGGGGAACAAAAGAGCTATTTTGACGACGGTAAGCTAAAACAACTGACCAATTACCACACCACCATACTGGCCGATAACGGTCAATATCCACTCCACGGCATTCAAGAGCAGTATGACTCTGAAGGCCGATTGGTGGAAAAAGGCAATTTCAAGCAAGGTGTTAAAGATGGTTTATTCACTCGCTATCGCCAAGGAGAAATGGAGAGTGAGGAAAACTGGCTCGCAGGTGAACGCCACGGTAAGCAAACTCGCTACTATGCGACCGATAAACTGCGCAGCATTGATCATTACGAACACGGTAAACAGACTGGTCGCTCTGAAAGCTATTTTGCCGACGGTACGCTGAAAGAGCGCGGTACGCGTCTCAATAGTGTTTGGATAGGTAAATATGAATCTTTCTATGAAACAGGCTTGCCACGTGAAGTGATTCACTATGCTTCAACGGTCGATGAGAACACCTATCGAGCGAAATTTCATGGTCATTATGCTCGCTGGTTTGGCAACGGAGACCCGAGTGAAACTGGTGAATACATTGAAGGCAAAAAAACTGGCGAATGGCTGGCGTACAATCAAGGGCTAGTAACTCGTAAACAAACCTACCTAGACGGCAAGTTAAATGGGGAATACGCCGAGTATTATAACGGCCGCCGCCGCGTGACCGGTCTCTATCAGGACAATATGAAAACCGGCGTCTGGACAGGCTATCGCTACCAAGAAAGCGATCCTACCTTTGGCACTATCGCGGAAGGCAATATTCTCCGTACCAGTGAATATGCCAACAATAAGCTACACGGAAAACGTGAGTATTTTGACTTTAAACAGATCCGTTATCGCAGTGAAAGTTACGTAAAAGGCGTTCAAACCGGACCTTACGCGGAATACTATGTCACCAATGGCCAATTAAAGCGCCAAGGTGAAATGATTAAAAATGTACAAACTGGCCTGTGGCAAGGTTGGTTTGAAGACGGCATGCAATCATTTAGTAGTGAATTATTAGCCGGCCAGCAACATGGTGAACATCGTGAGTATTACGCTAATGGTCAACTCAAACAGCACGCTCAATTTGAGAAAGGCAAACTAAACGGCCTGCTCACTCAGTATTACCAAACGGGTAAACAAGAATACCAAGAGCAATGGTTAAAAGGACAAAAAGAAGGCGAAGCGAGCTACTTTCATACCAACGGAAAACTGGCAGAAAAAGGCAGTTATCTACGTGAACGTAAAGAAGGACTTTGGCTCAACTATTGGCCGAATGGTGAAAAACGCAGTGAAGGCAGCTACATCAGTAACCTGCAATCTGGAGATTGGGTTTATTACGATCAATTCGGCAAGCTAATCAAAACCGAGCACCACTAAACGATTTTTGTGGTGGTTGCGCCGGTAATCAACGAATAAAAAAGAGCTCTCATCGAG
>NZ_AFWD01000080.1:0-1887 GCF_000222565.1 Vibrio sp. N418 | reverse complement strand
AGCTGGCGTTGCTCACCACTTAACGCGGCGTTAGCTCTTTAGTTGATTAAATCGGAAAATTATGGAAATTCAGTTAAATCATTCATCAAATCAGGAGTCGAATTTCTATCTAAGGGCTCTTTGGGCTACATTTAGAAAAACACATGGAAAGTGTGCATGGCAGTTTATGCCTTTTAAACATGGTCAATCCAAGACAGTCCATTTTGGTTTCATGGATATTAACTTAGGTAGTGTTATTGAGTTTTCAATACAATATGAGGTAAAGGGAGTCATCAAGTCTCTGCACCTAGAGGGTAATTTTTCAAAATCCGAATTAGATTCTTTACATGGGTTATGTTTAAGTGCTGATTCAATTGTAAGTGAAAGTTGTTTTATTATTTCGACTGTTCTGGAGTCTCAACTTCCACCTTTTGCCTCATCGATCGGAGATGAATATCGGTTGTTTCAGAATCAATTAGGTGAAAGTGTATTGGAGGTCCAAGTCTTCGCATTTGATCCCGACGATGCCATACACTTAGCTGCTAGTAAAATTCAACAAGTATGTGACTTATTGTCAGTTTTTACGAATAGTTATGTCAAGATGACTAAGTTAATTTGTTCTAACAGCTTTACAGACATAAATCAAAGTTCTGATTTTTCGGGTGATTTAGATTGGATTGATGATCACCCCATAGAGAACGGTTTAATTACACTAGCAAATTATCAAAAACTAATTATAAATCAAATGTTGCAAGGTAATATTAAAAGTCAGTTTGTTAGTGGTGCCGCTCATTTTAATAATGCTGCTTACCTTCTTAGAGATTATTCCTTATCTAAAGGAGCTATAACTGACACAGCAATAGTTTTATATGTATCAGCACTAGAGGCTTGTGCTATGACTAAGGAAGTAACCAAAGATTCTTGTAGTTCTTGTGGTCAAGTTAAATATTCTATTAGAAGGCGTGTTTTAGATTTAGTCGGTGAGTTTTTACCAAAACATTTAGTTAAGTTTATCGATGGTTATTACGCTTCACGATCAAAGTTTTTACATGAAGGTATTCACTCTTCAACGAATAACTACTTTGGAAAGTCTATTCCACAACTCAGCCCTAATTCTGATTCGGGATGCCATATGCCTGCGACAATAATGCCAATAAATCTCAGAGACTATGTGTCTTACATTTTTCGAGGTACAGCAATCAATGGTGTCTTAAAGAGCTAACAAACTGTTTAAGAGTGATTCGCAACGCGTGGCATTTTTACTATGCGTTGCGTTTAGTGTTTAAGGTGTTCTGCGGTAGCTTCGGTATTGCGTTGCTCACACCTTAACAGGGCGTTATGTTTTAATGGAATTTCAATGGCTTAAATGCCTTTGAGTCGTTCTTTTCCCCTTTAGCCAATCGCTGGGAGTAGACTCAGCAAATCACTATTATCGCTCAGTTCTTAAATCTTTCAGCCCGTAAAACATGCCAAGGTTCGTGGGTTACTTCATTCGGATTTTGGGGTGGTTTGGTCGTCTTGTTTCTCTGGCTCAAAGTCGCTTTGGGTGGTTTTCCCAATCAGCCAATAACTTTGGCAGTTGCCTCGGCAAATCGCCATTGTTCTGCGCTGTTGTTGCTAAGAAAGGGCACTTGTTGAGGCTTGATCGAGTTGCCTCATTATCAGGGAAGTGGACTTACTCGTTTCTGGTTTGGTGCATCTGGCGGTCAAGTGAGTGCGAGCTTGTGATTTGGTTCAGAAAACTAGGTCAATACATCAGTTCTTTACCAAGTAAATCAACGAATTGTGCTAAAACATAACAAAGCATTTAAGACGGATTCTCAACGCTTGGCAATTTCAGTTCAGGTCAGCTTTAGTGCTAAATGTGGCAAGGTTTAAGGTGGGTGGTCGCGTTGTTCACCACTTAAT
>NZ_AFWD01000081.1:0-16111 GCF_000222565.1 Vibrio sp. N418 | reverse complement strand
TACCGCAATCAGTCGTTGAGCCTTGTCATCGCTTTTCTGTACACATAGCTACGTTCGCGCTTACCTACGGCTAAAACGGTAACAATAACTACGTCGTCTTGCACTTTGTATACTAAGCGATAGCCAGATTGGCGTAACTTGATCTTATACATGTTGTCTGCGCTGGATAATTTTGAAGCCGGAACGTGTGGATTAGCTAAGCGCTCAATCAGTTTCTTCTTAAATTGCTGTTGCAAAGTAGCGCCGAGTTTTTTCCACTCTTTAAGTGCGCTACTTTTAAATTCAAGATTATAAGTCATCGATACTCACCGAAATACTTGCTTCAGATTCTCGCTCTTTAGCTAAAGCGAGCAGCTCAATATCTTCAAGTTTGTCCATCATCATTTCGTATGCAGCAGCAGGTACACAGTAAAATGCAGGTTCATTTCGGTTTAGTACGGCGACTGGATCACCATAAGCGCTTGAAGCAACCTTCATTGGGTTCGCTTTAAACTCAGTAATACTTGCAGCAACATCAGCTAATATTCTAGCGGTCATTTAAAAGCTCCTTAAAGCGGTCTTTAATATGGTCATTTTAGTTGCAAACAAGCGGTATAACAAGGTGTTTAAGACGGATTCGCAACGCTCGGCTGTTTCAGTTCAAAGTTTTGCATATGTGTTTATGGCACAATGTCTTGAGTTTTGGTGGTAGCGCTGCTCACCACTTAACACGGCGTTAGCTTTCTAAGCACTCATCATTGATTTTTGCACTTTTTTATGCTGTTGTGTCATAGAAAGCCTAGACTCTAGCTGCCCATTTCCGTAGTTTTGTTAAGCGCTTTTCTACTTCTTTTTGCTCCCAGTCATCGCCTAAAAAATTAAATATCTCAAATGCCTTGATAGCGTGCGAAACCATAAATATTCCCCAGCCTAAGGCTGGATAAATTGCCCAAAGTTCCTCAGTACCAGTGACGAAATTAATGACAAACAATAGGCATATTACCGATAAATATTTGGTTAAGTGGACATAAAATTCTTTTTCTTTTTTTACTTGAGCCCGTATGTGTTCTTGTTGATTAGTTGTGTGCATTGTTTGTTCCATTTCACTGCCTTTTTTTAACGTAAGTATCGAATACGGAGAATGATAAATGTAGTTGTGGGGCTTGAGGTTTCTTTGCGACGAAATGTTGAAAAGGGGGAGTGAAGTGTCAATAACTAGGATAAAGTGTCCACGTCTAAGGGATACGAACCAAAAAGCGGCATTCTTGAGTTTCTAATTCCCCCAAGCTCGTAAGCTAACAAAGCATTTAAGAGGGACTCAAAACGCTTGGCGGTTTGGTGTCACAGTTTTAATTAAGTGTTTATGTCACAATGGTTTAGTTCAGGGGATGGCGTCTTTCGCCCCTTAATGCGGCGTTATGTGCTACCCCGAAATCGGGAGATTACTCGTATAAATTTCCAACAAAATAGCATATTAATATCATATGACTAGGCTAGATGAAGTCAGTATTAATATGAGGGTGAGTGAGATGACAAAGTCTCAGGATGAATGGCTAATACAATGGAGTAAAAAACGGCAACGAGGGCTAATTTATTACACTTTACGTCAGACTATCATCATAGCTGGTGCGTATCTTCTTGGTAAGTTTATTGCAGTTGCTCTTTTTACCAACCAAAACCAATGGGAAGAGCTGTTTACTAGTTTACCTATGACACTAATACTTCTGTTAGTAATAGGTATCCCTCTTAATGTTATTTTCTGGTTTTTAGGTGAGTGGCGGTATCAAAGACTTTCAAACAAGCAAAAAAGCACACAACAAAGCGTTTAAGAAGGATTCCCAACGCTTGGCATTTTCGGGTGACTTTTGGTTAAGTGTCTATGTCACAATGGGTTAGGTAGGGTGGTAGCGTTGCTCACCACTTAACGCGGCGTTATGCAGATGGAGAAAATATGATTCAGCTAAACCATATCGGGGAAGCCCTAGTATGCGAGCTTATTAACAACTCAGATGAGGTTCGCTCTTTCCTGAAGGAAGTTTTAGCGCTTTCGTTTGACGAGTTCATAGCTGTTCCTGAAATTAGGCTAGACCCGTGCTCCGATTTGATATTCGATGGCGTACACAAAGTAGATATCTGCATTTTGGATGTACATTCAAAAACCTGTTTCCCTATTGAAGCAAAGCTAGGTTTAGATCGGTTAGCACAGAAAACCTTTGATGACCGCTTCCTTCACCCATGTAAAACCTCTCATAGTGGTTCTAGGGTTTCGGGTAGTATGATTTCAGTCATTGAGCGACAGCTTCCTGAACAATGTGATGGACACGATTTGTCAGTAACATATGAAGGCCATCGATATCTGCTAACCAAAGAATGGGCTCTTATCTCAAGGAAACAAGTTCATTCTAAGTGGGAAGTAAACGGCTTTCCGAGTGTCTCTTCCAAATGTCGTCACCTAGTCTTCGAAGATGTGGCAAGAAAATACGGTAATAGCAATGACTTCAACACGTTAGTTTCGAAGTTGCTTAATGTAGACTTTTATCGAAAGTGGGTAGAATCTGCATAACAAACTGTTCAAGAGGGATTCGCAACGCGTGGCGTTTTCACTATGCGTTGGTTTTAGTGTTTAAGGCGGTATGCGGCGGCATTGGTATTGCGTTGCTCACCCCTTAATAGGGCGTTATGTTTTAATGTAATTTCAATGACTTAAATGCCTTTTAGTCGTTCTTTGTCCCTTTGGCTATTCGTTGGGAGTAGACTCAGTAAATCACCATTGTCGCCCAGTTCTTAAACCACTCAGCCCGTAAAACATGCCAAGGTTCGCGGGTTGCTTCATTCGAGTTTTCGGGTGGTTTGGTCGCCTTGTTTCTCTGGCTCAAAGTCGCTTCGGGCGTATTTCTCAATTAGCTAATAACCTTGGCAGTTGAGTCGGCAAATATCCATTGTTCTGCGCTGCTTGTGCTAAGAAAGGGCGTTTGTTGAACCTTGGTCGAGTTGCCTCATTATCAGGGAAGTGGGCTTATTCGTCTTGGGTTTGGCACGTCTGCCGGTCAAGTGGGTTCTAGCTTGTGACTTGGTTCAGAAATCTAAGTCTGCATCTCAGTTCTTTGCCAAGTAAATCAACGAATTGTGCTAAAACATAACAAAGCATTTAAGACGGATTCTCAACGCTTGGCAATTTCAGTTCAGGTCAGCTTTAGTGCTAAATGTGGCAAGGTTTAGGCTTGGGTGGTCGCGTTGTTCACCACTTAATGCGGCGTTATGTAAAGCGGGTAAAATGGGCATTATTCTGCTTATCCGCTCTCTCTAGCTATCGGTTTGCATCCTCGTCAAAATTCACTTTTTCTGTCCCGATTCTTTGCCAAATTAGCCGTAAAACATGCCAAGGTTCGTGAGTTTCCTCATTCAGTTCCAGTGTCGATTCGTGGCTAGTTTTGCGGGCTCAAAGTGGGGAAAGGGCAAAGTTAACGAAAGCCCCCACTTGCTGATGGTTTCTTTCGTTCGGTTTGCCAGATTCAAAAGCATTTTTAGTCGCTACTCATCACCATTTTTCGCTTGTTGAAGCTTGGTCTGTAACATTGCTGGATCTGCAAATTCGTGAACACTGTTGGGTTCTTTGGTTTTGGCTATTTCTTCGGTCGTACAGGCTTGGTTTTTCGTGGTAACTTTGGCTTATGTAGCTGAATTTACATAACAAAGCATTTAAGGCGGATTCTCAACGCCTGGCAATTTCAGCTTAGGTCGGCTTAAGTGCTGAATGTGGCAAGGTTTAAGGTTAGTGGTCGCGTTGTTCACCACTTAATGCGGCGTTATACGATTTAGAGGTGCAGCACCTTTATCTTAGCTAAAGGTACTGCAGTGACTAATCATTCAGAATGAACCCAGCTTCAATCATTTGATGAATAATTTGTCCAACACCAGAATACAGTTGAGTTGGAGGAATTAAGGTTTGATCCTCACATTTTAGGTTGAGACTTTGTTCATTTTTTAGTGCATCAGGAAGCAAGGTAATAATTTCTTTCAGGTTAGTGTTGCCTTTCATCTTTGAATACTCGATTTTAGAAAATGTTTTTGTCTTACTATCCGGATGTTTATCATTCTTTAAAAGATTTTCGCAAAATTCATCGCACTGATCTGAAATGTCGCTAAAGTGACACATTAACCAAAGCTCGAAGCAAGGGTTAGTGATCACGACTTGAATACCTTTTTGGCGACAAACTTTTAGTGCTTCTTGAGTACTTCTATTATGGGTACCATCAAAATGGTGGTCCGTATCAATGACAATTATGCCTTTGTGGTTAAAGTTTGCAGTATTCAAATTGATTGAATTTTCATCCAAGTGCTTAACTAAATCCTCGACTACTTTACTAGGTGCAGAATCTGTTGAGCTTTTAGGTACAGGAATAAATAAGATTAGTTTTCTGAATCTGCGACTAATTGATCTTGATAATGCCTCAAAATATTCTTTTTCTGCTTCAATTCCTTCGTATGCTACATGGAATGTGATGGGATCAATTTTTTTTGCGTACTTACTGCCACGAGCGGCCTTTCTATTAGTTGGTAGTGGCATATTAACCTCGCTTATATTCACCCATCGTGAAAGGTACTGCTCCGTAAGCTCCCGTTAAGTATGCTTTACGCAGGTCTCTATCAAATCTTTCACTGTAATCATTTAAGGAGTACAGCGAAGATGATTGGTCATCTTCTTTTTGTACAAACCAAATCTCATCTCTTCGTAATAGTTCATTATCAAGTAGGTGTGATTCGTGTGTTGTCACAATAAGTTGGTCTTGAGGGTGCGAAGTTTGAGCGTTTAAAAATATATCTAAGAAGTCTTTCGATATATTAGGGTGTAAGCTTCGATTAAATTCATCTATTACAAATACTTTCCCTGAATCTTCGTCACCATGATTCTTTGATGATATTGCTGGGAGTAAATCAAGTAATCGACAGGTACCATCTGATTCTTCCTCTAAATCAAATGTTATAGTTTTCCCGTCTTCTATTTTCCTGGTTGTGACGACTTTAGTTGCGACCAGTTCATTATTATCATCAAATTCAAAGTTATATTTCACACCTCGGAATGATAATGGGAACCGTTTTGTAGATTCTAACTTTTCTTTTACTAGTTTGAGCATTGATGAAGGTAGACTATGCGTGTCAACATTTTGTGAACTTATGCCTGCGACACCTGTATCAAATCTATTCAATAACTGCGCGTAGTCAGGGCAACCATCTTCTTCAGCAACAATATCCCTATGAATACCTCCATAGGTCGTTTCAGGGAAAATTACAATTAATTTCACCTTGAAAAAATAGAATGTTGGTAAAAGTAAGTGATTTAACACAGGCATGGAATCATCCAAGTTTTTTTCGATAGCTTCGCTGAGAAATAATTTATTTTTGGATGTATATTTAATAAGAAGAAGAAGTTCAGACATTTGAGAGCTAACTACATCTTCATTTTCTGACTCTAATTCAACGTTATCTATGTCAGTTTGAATTATATAGGATTGACTCTCGTTCTCGTATGTACGTTCATAAATACACAATTCTTGATCATTATCATTATTCAAGAGATATAGGTATTCATTCAGAACTCGTTCGTCATTTAAAGAAAATCCGAAACCTATATGTTGACCAAACGAAGTGAATTCAATATAAAACTTTGATTCGTTTTTTATCTCGTGAACGAGCTTAAATGGTTCAGATTTAGCCCCATTACTGGCCTTGCCCTTTGAAAGAACGCAATCCTTTACGAATTGAATAGCTTTGACAAGATTAGACTTACCTGATGCGTTTGTTCCATATACTAATGCACTGCGTAGAAGCGATAATTTAGGCTCGTCTTGCAATGGTTTTACAGTGTGGTGGGCAAGTCTTCTAAGGCGAGGTGCGGTTCTCATGTCTAGAGACACTTCCTCTTTGATTGAGCGGAAGTTTTCTGCTGAAAAGTAAATGAGCATATTTTTTGCCTTAAAGTGAAAATTTCACCTTAAGTATACATGTTGAGAGTGTCAATTGTTCTTTTTTCTGCGTTTTTATGAGAGATTGTCTTAGAATTAGTTTCCTCGTGTGCGGAAATCGTATAACAAAGCATTTAAGACGGATTCTCAACGCTTGGCAATTTCAGTTCAGGTCGGCTTCAATGCTAACTGTGGCGAGGTTTAGGCTTGGGTGGTCGCGTTGTTCACCACTTAATGCGGCGTTATGTTTTAATGTGATTTCAATGGCTTAAATGCCTTTGAGTCGTTCTTTGCCCCTTTGGCTATTCGTTTGGAATAGACTCAGCAAATCACCATTATCGCTCAGTTCTTAAATCTCTCAGCCCGTAAAACATGCCAAAGTTCGTGGGTTGCTTCATTCGGGTTTTGGGGTGGTTTGGTCGTCTTGTTTCTCTGGCTCAAAGTCGCTTTGGGTGTATTTGCCAATTAGCAAATAACCTTGGCAGTTGAGTCGGCAAATTGCCATTGTTCTGCGCTGCTTTTGCTAAGAAAGGGCGCTTGTTGAGGCTTGATCGAGTTGCCTCATTATCAGGGAAGTGGTTTTACTCGTTTCTGGTTTGGCGCATCTGGCGGTCAAGTGAGTTCGAGCTTGTGATTTGGTTCAGAAATCTAGGTCAATATTTCAGTTCTTTGCCAATTAAATCAACGAATTGTGCTAAAACATAACAAAGCATTTAAGACGGATTCTCAACGCTTGGCGGTTTCAGTCTAGGTCGGCTTCAGTGCTAAATGTGGCAAGGTTTAGGTTTGAGTGGTCGCGTTGTTCACCACTTAATGCGGCGTTATGTACTAAGGAGGCAGGATGCCAAAAACGTATTCCGGTTCATGTCACTGTGGTCTCATTAAATTCGAAGTTTTAGCCGATATTGACCATCTTCGAGAGTGTAATTGTTCCATCTGTCTCCGTAGAGGTGCGCTAAATTTTAGAGTGCCAACGGAGAATTTGACGGTTTTAACTCCCCTCGAAAATGCAGTTCTATACCAATGGGGCAGTGAGACCGCCGAAGACTACTTTTGCCCCAAATGCGGTATTCTGCCATTTCGTAAACCTAGTCAATTGACCAAAGCTGAAATCGATGCAGGCAAAGTCCCATTTACTGGTTGGGCTGTAAATGCTCGTTGTCTTAGTGGGTTAAATTTCAGTGAAATTCCAGTCGTAAAAATAGATGGAGCATCCCTTTGAGCACGTACATAACAAAGCGTTCAAGACGGACTCCCAACGCTTGGCGTTTTCGGCTACTTTGGGTTAAGTGTTTATGTCACAATGGTTTAGGTTGGCTGGTTAGCGTTGCTCGCCACTTAACGCGGCGTTATGCAACTTGGTTTAAGCTCGTTTGCGCTTCTTCGATGCAAATGTTTGTGATAGCCTCCAATCCAGTTAATTTAGCTAAAATTTTTTCGAGAAATGAGATTAGATGATAGGAAAGCTGTAGGGTATGCAAATTCAATTATAGCTATGTTAAATGCTGGAATTGATGATGTATCGTCTTATAGACCTGCTATAGATGCAATATTTTGCCACGTATTTGGGCATGTAACGAAAAATGATCAGAGAGCGCTTGGAAAATATAATAAAGTAGCTCCTTGTTCAAAGGGCGTCAGGGAGTTCCCTAATGAGAAAAGGGTGGTAGAACACGTAGTCCCAATTACTGTTATTTTCAATGAAATTAGAGCGTTATCAGCATTCGATTCATCAATGATTATTGAGGTTGTATCTCGAATGTATCGTGTTCGGGTCATCACTAGTACAGAAGATGATCGTTTGAATAAATCGGGTTTACAAAAAACAATGCCGTTAGGGTATTACGACCCTACCCATAGTATGTATAAAAATATTGAAGCGCGTCATTTATTTGTGGGTATCCAAGAAGCATAACAAAGCATTTAAGACGGATTCTCAACGCTTGGCGATTTCAGCCTAGGTCAGCTTCAGTGCTGTATGTGGCAAGGTTTAGGCTTGGGTAGTCGCGTTGTTCACCACTTAATGCGGCGTTATGTATTTCGAGGTAAAAATGAAAATTGAGCAAGAGTATTTAGATCTATTATTGAAGCCTTTGGCTGATAGCGCAGTTCCAAATTTAAAGGAATACCTTGAAGAATTACTGTCTCTAGGTGTTCAAATCGAAGGTAGTAATGGTCGTATTGACCGAAAATTTGAAACTCATCTTAGATATCTGAGTACAAAGAGACTTATCTCGAATATGGACGGTAGAAGTGACCTGAATGCCATCGGTATCACAATAGGTGGAGGTGGTCATATAGTGATTATCGGAGATAAATTGATCATGAAAACAGAAATTCAGGAGCAAGCAATGCCACAAATAAATATTGGTACGATCAACAGTGAGCAAGTTCAAGTTGGTAATCACAATAGCCAAATAACCAACATCAACGTACAGGAGTTGGTAGAAAAAGTAGCCCAGTCCAACGATGAGAAAGCAAAAAGTATTCTTAAGTCTTTGCTGGAAAATAGCACTGTTGCAAGTGTTGTAGGTGCAGGTCTTTCAGGTCTAATCGAACTACTTTAAACATACATAACAAGGCGTTTAAGACGGATTCCCAACGCATGGCGTTTTCGGCTTACTTCATTTTAAGTGTTAATTTCACAATGGTTTAGGCATGGTGGTAGGCGTTGCTCACCACTTAACGCGGCGTTAAATTACAAGGATAGTTTTGTGGAAATCAAGGAAGTAAGTTCGATCTCAGGTCTAGCCGAGCAGTTACATTTACTGTTAGTCGATTGCATTAATAGCGGAGCGTCTGTCGGTTTCTTAACTCCTGTTGATGAAAACGAAGTGAAATCATATTGGTCGTCCGTTGAATCAGATCTTGAGTCGGGTACGAGAAGGGTATTTCTTGTGTATGACGGTGAAAGTGTAATTGGTGCTGTTCAACTTTCGCTATGTTCTAAGCCTAATGGTTCGCATCGAGGTGAAGTTGAAAAATTAATGGTTCATACGGATGCGCGAGGAAAGGGTATTAGTAAAAAGCTAATGTCACTGATGGAAGATGTCGCAACTGAAATAGGGTTGTCATTGCTTGTACTCGATACACGTTTAGGTGATGTCGCTTCTTCGTTATATCGAACTATTGGCTATACCGAAGCCGGTCAAATTCCTCAGTTTGCACGAAGCTCTACAGGTGAGCTAGAAGGCACAGTTTACTTCTTCAAAATATTGTAATTTAACAAAGCGTTTAAGACGGATTCCCAACGCTTGGCATTTTCGGCTTACTTTGGTTTTAGTGTTTATGTCACAATGGTTTAGGTAGGGTGGTCTGCGTTGCTCACCACTTAACGCGGCGTTAGTTTGCAAGAGGAACAACGCAGCTATATCGCAAGATCTATTGGTAAAAGCTGAAAGTCTAAATTGTCATATTGGTGTTCAATTTCAGTGTTAACTTGCGTGGTGAAAATCCAAAATTGGCATCGTTTCAATGGTTGATTTTTTCTTTGGTGCGGTGACTTTAGGGTTAACTGAGTTTGATTTTTTTGCTGAAACTCTGCTCGTTGAGTTTGTTGGTACAAAAGCCGATTTATTCGCTGAAAGGACGTTTTCTCTGGTGTGGAAAGTTCACGTGGTTTCATTGACTAGCTGCTTGGAGACTAAGCCTGACTTAAGTGCATCAAAGCACATAAAGCTTATTGTTTTCAAAACTTAAAATAACGTAAAATCAACGTTTTGGGTTTGCAAACTAACAAACTGCTCAAGAGGGATTCGCAACGCGTGGCATTTTTACTATGCGTTGATTTTTGTGATTAAGGTGGTATGCGGCGGCTTCGGTATTGCGTTGCTCACCCCTTAGCAGGGCGTTATGCTTTTTTCTGAAAATCGCAAATATGGGCGATTTATCAATGATTTGATAGATTTTTGACGTGATGGTGAAGGAGAGTTTTGCATGGGAACTATAATTGGCTTAGCTGTTTTAGCTGCGATAGATTGGTATCTTTTTCGTAAAACAGGACTTCATATACATCAGCTAATTGCTAAAAAGTATGCAGAGTATTTAGATGGTAAAGAAAATCGCAAATAAAGTTTTTGTGTAACAGCCTAACTCTATATTGCGTGTAGTTTTTACCATGTTGGCATGGATGACAAATTAGTACAGCTTACATAGTGTAACAGCGTGAGGTTTGAAAATTTGTCTACTGTACCTGCTGATAGCACAAGCATAACAAAGCGTTTAAGACGGACTCCCAACGCTTGGCGCTTTCGGCTTTCTTCAGGTTAAGTGTTTATGTCACAATGGTTTAGGTTGGGTGGTTAGCGTTGCTCGCCACTTAACGCGGCGTTATGTCTCTGGAGTGTAACCATAATTTGGGAGTGAAGTTTGAGGAGTTGGAAAAAAGACTTTTGGTTTACTGTAGGGATATTTGCTTACTCATCAGTAATATTTTCTATACAAATATTTATGTTTAGCGACCTAGAAAAACCTCAAGCATCAAAAGAGTACCTTTATAATTATCAAATGGAGCGTTGGCAATATAGCTCTTCCCACCGGTGGGATGATCTACTTAAATATCTTAATGCTAGCGGAAGAGTGCTATGTGATACTTCTGGTGGGGTTACTCAAGAAGATATGAGACACCTGAAAACTTACTACCGAGATATGTTTTCGATTATGATGCTGAGCAAATCAAAGTTCTCAGTGTCTTCTTATATGTTTGACGAAATTGACAACATGATCAAGACGATTGATTCTAATATTTTTTATCAGATTATTGCGGGGTACTCCATTTCAGATACAGATTTGGAGGAGTTTAGTAAACTTTCTAAACAGTATCGATTAGCAATTGAAGAATCAGCCGAACTTGAAAGATCTGTGTTAAAAATCAATGACGAGTTAGATGCAAATAGTTCATCCTTAAATAAGGAGATAGTATTTAAAAGTACATGCAATAAAACGACTCCGTTCTTCAACGAGAAGTCTATGAGTGTTGTTAATGAATTGAATAAGACAACAATAGCAATGTTGGAAAACTATTCGTTATTGAGTGATATCTATTCTAATGTGGCAAATGTAGCTCTAGCTTTTAAGAAGTTGCTTATGTTCTTGTTATTTCTGCGACTCCAGTGGTTGATCATGCTTAAGGCGATTGAAGCTATTAACGTTGAACGAGCCGATGAGACATAACAAAGCATTTAAGAGTGATTCCCAACGCTTGGCATTTTTCGTGCCATCGTTGGGTTTTGTGTTTACGGTGACATAGTTTAGGTTCAGTGGTAGCGTTGCTCACACCTTAATGCGGCGTTAGGCAATATCAGGAATTATGCAGTTATGGAATGGAAAAAATTAGTAGAATTGGAAGATGAGAATTTGTGGCGGGGAACTGTATTTAGATTTCCTGCTACTTATCCATTCGAACCTGTTGTCGATTTTATGCTGTTTTTAGACTCAGCTTCCGAAAGTGGTTTTTCCCTTGTTTGCACCACCGGTTATAAAAGTGGTCACCATGAAGGTGGGCTGCCATTAGAGGCGCGTGCGAAAGGAAAAGTTCAAGCCATTAGCAAGACCCGGCTTATTGAAAATTGGACTAATTGGGTTTATCCCGAGACATCAGTGACTGAAGTGCAAGTATCAGAAGGCTATACGCAGGAAATTGGAATTATTGCCTAACAAAGCATTTAAGACGGATTCCCAACGCATGGCGTTTTCGGCTTACTTCGGTTTAAGTGTCTATGTCACAATGGTTTAGGTAAGGTGGTTGGCGTTGCTCACCACTTAATGCGGCGTTATGTAAAGCGGGTAAAATAGGCATTATTCTGTTTATTTGCTCTCTCTAGCTATCGGTTTGCATCCTCGTAAAAATTCACTTTTTCTGTCCCGATTCTTTGCCAAATTAGCCGTAAAACATGCCAAAGTTCGTGAGTTTCCTCATTCAGTTTCAGAGTTGGTTCTTGGTTAGTCTTGCCGGTTCAAAGTGTGGAAAGGGCAAGGTTAACGAAAGTCCCCATTTGCTGATGGTTTCTTTCGTTTGGTTTCCCAGATTCAAAAGCATTTTTGGTCGCTGCTCATCACCATTTTTCGCTTGTTGAAGCTTGCTCTGTAACATTGCTGGCTCTGCAAATTCGTGAACACTGTTGGGTTCTTTGGTTTTGGCTATTTCTTCGGTCGTACAGGCTTAGTTTTTCGTGGTAACTTTGGCTTATGTGGCTGAATTTACATAACAAAGCATTTAAGACGGATTCTCAACGCTTGGCAATTTCAGCTTAGGTCAGTTTAGTGCTAAATGTGGCAAGGTTTAGGCTTGGGTGGTCGCGTTGTTCACCACTTAATGCGGCGTTAAGTCTCTAATCACCCCCTTTGAAATGACTCGAAGTTCTAATTAGTATCTCTTGCTTTTTGTTGGGTGTTGACTCTTTATGGAATCTAATGCGATTAGTGAAGGAGTTAATTTATGTCATCTTCAATACAGTTTTCTAGAACCAAGCATCAAGACCACTTATTTTTTGATGCGAGTGAACACGGTTTAAATATAGGTATGACAGGTGGGTGGTCTGTAGGCTTAAGGCTAGAATGTGTACGAGAATATATGAGGGTGGACCTGTCTGAAAATTACAGTGGAAGCAATAGCGCTGGATTTTATCGCGATGGGGACAAAGTCGTTTTGACCCATGGAGACGCAAAGTTACTGTTGTCATATACTGAAGCGATTGACGTTTTGAATTTTATGAACACAAATTTTTAAAGCAAAACTTAACAAAGCATTTAAGAGTGATTCCCAACGCTTGGCATTTTTCATTCCATCGTTGGGTTTCGTGTTTACGGTGGTATGGTTAAGTTTCGTGGTAGCGTTGCTCACACCTTAATGCGGCGTTAGGTGTAGCAGAGGAAAAATGTTCAGATTTGACGATATAGACTTTGGCATAGAAAGCGGCTTTCGGTTCAGCCATCTCAACGGTGTGTTGGATTTAGATATTAGCTCTGATGAATCAGTGTTTGATTCTTTAACAGAAGATGACAGTCACCCTTATAGCTGGGCCTTATACCCACCGAGATTTTATATAAGTGGTCTGCAAATTCCCCGAACTACTGACTTGAATAACTTCGAATATACACTTACTGAATACGATATAGATGCGTATGATATTGGGTTATATTTCATGGATCATTACACTGTTTTTCCTTGTAAGATTGTCGGTAAAAATGGGCAGCTATCTATCATTGGATCAGTTGTTGGTATTGAGGATGAGTTGGTTCCTTTACGTATAGAGTTAACAATCACCTAACAAAGCGTTTAAGACGGATTCCCAACGCTTGGCGTTTCCAGTTTTCTTTGGTTTAAGTGTTTATGTCACAATGGTTTAGGCAGGGTGGTAGGCGTTGTTCACCACTTAACGCGGCGTTAGGCATCAAGGAGGTTGCTGTCATGGAAGAATCAATAAAATTTGGTAAGTTGGCGGAAGCTCATTTTGAAAATGGACTTTTGTGTGCTGAAAGTGTCGTTTCTGCTATCGCTGAATATCACGGGGTGGATGATCGCTTAGCCTCGAAAATGGCGACTGGATTTTGTAGTGGCATGGCTAGAACCTGTGGACCATGTGGTGCTTTATCAGGGGCTGTTATGGGCATTAGCTTAGTTCTAGGTCGTGAGTCCCAAAGTGACACTGTCGCGAATACGTACGAAGCAACGCAGGAGTTAGTCGAGAAGTTTCAAAATGAATTTGGGGCTAAAGACTGTCATGAGCTTTTGGGTTGTGACATTGGTACAGAAGAGGGTATGGCTCACTTTCGCTCTCATAATCTTCGGTCTAATTGTAGTAACTACACTCGAAAAGCCGCTGAAATAGCAGTGCAAATTTTGAGCAAAGATGCCTAACAAAGCGTTTAAGACGGATTCCCAACGCTCGGCATTTTCAGCTTATTTTAGGTTAAGTGTTTATGTCACAATGGTTTAGGCTGGGTGGCAGGCTTTGCTCACCACTTAACGCGGCGTTATGTTTTAATGGGATTTCAATGACTTAAATGCCTTTGAGTCGTTCTTTCCCCCTTTGGCTATTCGTTGAGAGTAGACTCAGCAAATCACGATTGTCTGCCCCAATTCTTGAATCACTTCACCCGTAAAACATGCCAAAGTTCGCGGGTTGCTTCATTCGGGTTTTCGGGTGGTTTGGTCGTCTAGTTTCTCTGGCTCAAAGTCGCTTTGAGCGTATTTTCCAATCAGCCAATAACCTTGGCAGTTGCCTCGGCAAATCGCCATTGTTTTGTGCTGTTGTTGCTAAGAAACGGCGCTTGTTGAGGCTTGATCGAGTTGCCTCATTAGCAGGGAAGTGGGCTTACTTGTTTTTGGTTTGGCGCATCTGCCGCTCAAATGAGTCTGAGCTTGTGATTTGGTTCAGAAAACCAGGTCAATACCTCAGTTCTTTGCCAAGTAAATCAACGAATTGTGCTAAAACATAACAAAGCATTTAAGACGGATTCTCAACGCTTGGCAATTTCAGCTTAGGTTAGCTTCAGTACTAAATGTGGCAAGGTTTAAGGTTAGGTGGTCGCGTTGTTCACCACTTAATGCGGCGTTAGAGCACTAGATTAGTTTTAATTACATGGAAGGGAAATAAATGAAAAAGGAAATGTTGACCATTTGTTTGGGAGTATTTATGGTTGGTTGTTCGTCGTCTCCAAAGCCTGTTGATACGAGAACTGATATGGAGAAACTTCAGGTGTTTGATCAAAAGATTCACGATGCGGTGGTACTAACAGGTGAGCATTGCGAAGTTAGTTACGACGATTTAACACTTAAATTTTATGCGCAGGTCTCGACTCGAAACAAAGAGGAGTGGCTAAGTATTCTTAGGGCGTTTGACAATAACCGGGAAGAAGAAGCATTAGAGCTAATAAATCAGTTACCTTGCCCTGAGTAACGTGCTCTAACAAAGCATTTAAGACGGATTCTCAACGCTTGGCAATTTCAGTTTAGGTCGGCTTCAGTGCTATATGTGGCAAGGTTTAAGGTTGGGTGGTCGCGTTGTTCACCACTTAATGCGGCGTTAGTTGTAAAGGGTTTAAAATGACGATCGAGCAGCTCGATAAAGTTGATTTTATCGCACATGACGATGAGAAAGTAACACTTGTAATATCCGATCATTTAGAATGGGATGACGGAAATGAAAAGCTATTGATGCTACAAGATAAACTGAACCTCTATTTATCATTTATTGAATCTGGTGAAATATATGAGCGATACCCGATAGCGAATGGGAAACTTTTTGAAATTAGGATTGTTTCTAAATATCAGCCAAACCATGAAGCTGAACAATTCATTTTATTGGTATCGAAAGTCGTCAGTGATGCTGGATTTAGCTTTACGCTCGAGTTGGGCAATTACAACTAACAAAGCGTTCAAGACGGACTCCCAACGCATGGCGTTTTCGGCTTACTTTGGGTTAAGTGTTTATGTCACAATGGGTTAGGTAGGGTGGTCGGCGTTGCTCACCACTTAACGCGGCGTTAGGTGTATATATGGATATGAGTAAAATTTTGAGTAAATTAATGTCTAGTGACAGTCACCTAGTATGGAGTGGTAGTTGGGACTTAATTAACTTGAGCAAAAAGGATATATCTGGATTTCCATTATCAAAAATTCCAGACGTCTGTAACTCTATACAAGCTGTTAACGATCCGACGAATAAAAACGTCTACAAGTTAGCTGTTGCTATTCTACATAACCTTGAACAAGGTATCTGCAGGTGCAGTGCCTACTCTGCATCACCTCGACTGCTTCCAACAGAAGAAGAGGAGCGCCAGTTTGTATCCATTGAAACTAAAAAAGAAGATACACCATGGGAACTAGAGTTTGTTTGTCGTTGTAACGCATGCGGTAATAAATATCACGTGCACGTCAATCATGGTTACCATTATCCAATGGCTAATTGGGTTAAACGCACCTAACAAAGCGTTTAAGACGGATTCCCAACGCTCGGCATTTTGGGCTTACTTTGGGTTAAGTGTTTATGTCACAATGGTTTAGGTTAAGTGGTCTGCGTTGCTCACCACTTAACGCGGAGTTATGCCGCGTTGGTCTACACTTCACTTTAACAGAGGAGTGTACCATGCAAGAGTTAGACGAGATCGTTTCTACATTGGGAGATTATGCGAAAGCGTACTGTGCCAAAGATATAGATGCATTAATA
>NZ_AFWD01000082.1:0-32117 GCF_000222565.1 Vibrio sp. N418 | reverse complement strand
TGAGTCGTTCTTTGCCCCTTTGGCTACTCGCTGGGAGTAGACTCAGCAAATCACGATTGTCTGCCCCAATTCTTGAATCACTTCACCGGTAAAAATGCCAAGGTTCGTGGGTTGCTTCATTGGATTTTTCGGGTGGTTTGGTCGTCTTGTTTCTCTGGCTCAAAGTCGCTTTGGGCGTATTTCCCAATAAGCTAATAACCTTGGCAGTTGCCTCGGCAAATCACCATTGTTTTGCGCAGCTTTTGCTAAGAAAGGGCGCTTGTTGAAAACGTATCGAGTTGCCTCATTAGCAGGGAAGTGGACTTACTCGTTGTTGGTTTGGCGCATCTACCGGTCAAGTGAGTTCGAGCTTGTGACTTGGTTCAGAAATCTAGGTCTGCATCCCAGTTCTTTGCCAAGTAAATCAACGAATTGTGCTAAAACATAACAAAGCATTTAAGACGGATTCTCAACGCTTGGCGATTTCAGTCTAGGTCAGCTTAAGTGCTAAATGTGGCAAGGTTTAGGCTTGGGTGCTCGCGTTGTTCACCACTTAATGCGGCGTTATGTATTTGGAGGGAAATTTGAACTTAGACAATATCGCAGCAATTGCGGCTTTTTGGGGAGCATTGACAGGTACATGTGCCTTGATCATACAGGTATTAGGTTTCCTAAAGGATGGTATCATCATCAGAGCAGTCCCAAGAATGTACTATTCGGTGAAAGTTGTTGACGGTTGTGATGAACCCGTAGAAAAAATCGCTTTCGACATTGATATTGCAAATATAGGGCGCAGGGTTGCGTATATTGAGTCAATTTCTTTTTATCCTAAAAAGTCTGATAGTAATGAATCCTTACATGTCAGCCTGTTTGACGCAGATAGCCGTTCAGACCTAATTGAAGTTAAGGAGGGAGAAAAATATTACTTCAGAAGTGATAGCGATTATCGGAATTTTTCCGAGGTACTTGGGGAATTTGGTGTTCTTGAAATTAGACTTACTTCTGGGAAGGTAACTAAAACACAGTTTAAAGTCACAAAATTTTCGCAGATACCGATAACAAATACATAACAAAGCATTTAAGACGGATTCTCAACGCTTGGCGATTTCAGATTATTTCAGCTTCAGTGCTAAATGTGGCAAGGTTTAGGCTTGGGGGGGCGCGTTGTTCACCACTTAATGCGGCGTTAGTTGTAAAGGGTTTAAAATGACGATCGAGCAGCTCGATAAAGTTGATTTTATCGCACATGACGATGAGAAAGTAACACTTGTAATATCCGATCATTTAGAGTGGGATGACGGAAATGAAAAGCTATTGATGCTACAAGATAAACTGAACCTCTATTTATCATTTATTGAATCTGGTGAAATATATGAGCGATACCCGATAGCGAATGGGAAACTTTTTGAAATTAGGGTTGTTTCTAAATATCAGCCAAACCATGAAGCTGAACAATTCATTTCATTGGTATCGAAAGTCGTCAGTGATGCTGGATTTAGCTTTACGCTAGAGTTGGGCAATTACAACTAACAAAGCGTTCAAGACGGACTCCCAACGCATGGCGTTTTCAGCTTTCTTCAATTGAAGTGTCTATGTCACAATGGTTTAGGTAGGGTGGTTGGCGTTGCTCACCACTTAACGCGGCGTTAGAAGTTCTCAATCAGGTTAGCATTGAAGTTTATGTTAGAAATTAAAGAGTTTATGCCGTTTTTTCAGACTTTACTTGGTGGTGCTTTGACATTCCTTGGGGTGTACTTTGTCCAACGTAAATCTGATAGGCGAGAAAACGATAAATTGTACCGAGAAACTGTACAGCAAGCATTTGAAGCACTAAATAGGGTTGAGACCCTTTATATAAATGAAGCTATCGTTTTTTATAAAGCTATACGTGACTCAAATCTCGGCAAGATTAAAGAGTCAGTATTCGGAGAGCAAGCTTCAGAGTGCAGTGATAAAGTAGTTGCATTGTTAGAGTTGTATTTTCCATTTATGGAAGAATTTATCGAAGAGTTTTGTGAAATTGAAGCTGAATTAGTTAACTATCATAATGAAGTGATCGACTCATTTAATGAGGTGGACTTGGAAACTTACAACAAAGAATCTGAGCGTCTAAGTGATGTTATGGCTGAAAAAATCGCTCAAATGAAATGCTTACTGTCTGATATGATGCATAAAAAAACAAACTTCTAACAAAGCATTTAAGAGTGATTCTCAACGCTTGGCATTTTTCATTCCATCGTTGAGTTTAGTGTTTACGGTGGTAAGGTTAGGTTTCGTGGTAGCGTTGCTCACACCTTAATGCGGCGTTATGTTTTAATGGAATTTCAATGGCTTAAATGCCTTTGAGTCGTTCTTAGTCCCTTTAACCATTCGTTGGGAGTAGACTCAGCAAATCACCATTATCGCTCAGTTCTTAAATCTCTCAGCCCGTAAAACATGCCAAAGTTCGTGGGTTGCTTCATTCAAATTTTAGGGTGGTTTGCTCGCCTTGTTTCTCTGGCTCAAAGTGGCTTTGGGTATATTTCTCAATCAGCCAATAACCTTGGCAGTTGAGTCGGCAAATCGCCATTGTTCTGCGCTGTTGTTGCTAAGAAAGGGCGCTTGTTGAGGCTTGATCGAGTTGCCTCATTAGCAGGGAAGTGGGCGTACTTGTTTCCGGTTTGGCACATCTGGCGGTCAAGTTAGTTCGAGCTTGTGATTTGGTTCAGAAATCTAGGGCTGCACTTCAGTTCTTTGCTAAGTAAATCAACGAATTGTGCTAAAACATAACAAAGCATTTAAGACGGATTCTCAACGCTTGGCGGTTTCAGTCTAGGTCGGCTTCAGTGCTGAATGTGGCAAGGTTTAAGGTTAGGTGGTTGGCGTTGCTCACCACTTAATGCGGCGTTATGTTTTAATGGAATTTCAATGGCTTAAATGCCTTTGAGTCGTTCTTTCCCCCTTTAGCTATTTGTTGGGAGTAGACTCAGCAAATCACGATTGTCTGCCCCAATTCTTGAATTACTTCACCCGTAAAACATGCCAAGGTTCGTGCGTTGCTTCATTCGATTTTTCGGATGGTTTGGTCGTCTTGTTTCTCTGGCTCAAAGTCGCTTTTGGCATATTTCCCAATTAGCTAATAACCTTGGCAGTAGCCTCGGCAAATCACCATTGTTCTGCGCTGCTTGTGCTAAGAAAGGGCGCTTGTTGAACCTTAGTCGAGTTGCCTCATTATCAGGGAAGTGGGCTTACTCGTTTTGGGTTCGGCGCATCTGCCGGTCAAGTGGGTTCTAGCTTGTGACTTGGTTCAGAAATCTAAGTCTGCATCTCAGTTCTTTGCCAAGTAAATCAATGAATTGTGCTAAAACATAACAAAGCATTTAAGACGGATTCTCAACGCTTGGCAATTTCAGTTTAGGTCGGATTTAGTGCTAAATGTGGCATGGTTTAGGCTTGGGTGGTCGCGTTGTTCACCACTTAATGCGGCGTTATTGTTTTAATGTAATTTCAATGGCTTAAATGCCTTTGATTCGTTCTTTGTCCCTTTAGCTACTCGCTGGGAGTAGACTCAGCAAATCACCATTGTCGCCCCGTTCTTAAACCACTTAGCCTATAAAACATTCCAAGGTTCGTGGGTTGCTTCATTCGATTTTTCAGGTGGTTTGGTCGTCTTGCTTCTTTGGTTCAAAGTCGCTTTGTGCGTACTTCCCAATCAGCCAATAACCTTGGCAGTTGCCTCGGCAAATCGCCATTGTTCTGCGCTGTTGTTGCTAAGAAAGGGCGCTTGTTGAGGCTAGATCGAGTTGCCTCATTATCAGGGAAGTGGGCTTACTCGCTTTGTGTTCGGCGCATCTGCCGCTCCAGTGAGTTCGAGCTTGTGATTTACTTCAGAAATCTAGGTCTACACTTCAGTTCTTTACCAAGTAAATCAACGAATTGTGCTAAAACATAACAAAGCATTTAAGACGGATTCTCAACGCTTGGCAATTTCAGTTCAGGTCAGCTTGAGTGTTAAATGTGGCAAGGTTTAGGCTTAGGTGGTTGCGTTGTTCACCACTTAATGCGGCGTTATGTAAAGCGGGTAAAATCGGTATTATTCTATTTATTCGCTCTCTCTACCCATCGGTTTTCATCCTCGTCAAAATCAGCTCTTTCTGCCCTGATTCTTTGCCAAATTAGCCGTAAAACATGCCAAGGTTCGTGAGTTTCCTCATTCAGTTTCAGAGTTGGTTCGTGGTTAGTCTTGCTGGTTCAAAGTGTGGGAAGGGCAAGGTTAACGAAAGTCCCCATTTTCTGATGGTTTCTTTCGTTCGGTTTCCCAGATTCAAAAGCATTTTTGGTCGCTGCTCATCACCATTTTTCACTTGTTGAAGCTTGGTCTGTAACATTGCTGGCTCTGCAAATTCGTGAACACTGTTGGGTTCTTTGGCTTTGGCTATTTCTTCGATCGTACAGGCTTGGTTTTTCGTGGTAACTTTGGCTTATGTGGCTGAATTTACATAACAAAGCATTTAAGACGGATTCTCAACGCTTGGCAATTTCAGTCTAGGTCGGCTTTAGTGCTAAATGTGGCAAGGTTTAAGCTTTGGTGGTCGCGTTGTTCACCACTTAATGCGGCGTTAGTTGAAAGGAGTAATTTGTAACCATGAACGAAGGCTTTATTCGACAGCGTCGAAATTTATATACGGTAAGTGGTATTCTGTTATTTTGTTTTCTAGCCCAAGTCAAAATATCGCAATTGAGCGTTGTCGGTATTAGCTTTAGTGGTTTTGACAAGCCAGAAGTTACATTTTGGTTTTTGTGGTGTATATGGGGGTACTTCTTTTATCGATTTATAGTGTATTTTTTCGAATATGAATTCTGTACTTTCAAAGAACTTTGGTGCAGGGAAATAGGACGCTATTGCGATACATATTTGGTTAAGTTAGCGCGTTCGCAATCTAGTGGGAACTACTTAAATAATGCTAGTTCGTATTATCAAATGAAAGCTAATGGTTGGACACTTCGTTTCCAAGAGGAAAAAGGTCAGGATGAAATTGGTGGTGTCATAGTCGAGAATCGCACTATCGAAGTTTATTGGTGGCAGATCATCAAATATCAGATTTTTGGTATTATTCGGTTTACCACAATGACTCCCGCAGTTACTGACTATATATTCCCTTTTGTTGGTAGTTTGTTAGTTTTTGTTTTTGCGGGAATTCTTGGGCTTTGGCAAGGTGCGCTATTTGAAATTATCAACTAACAAAGCGTTTAAGACGGATTCCCAACGCTTGGCATTTTCAGTTTACTTTGGGTTAAGTGTTTATGTCACAATGGCTTAGGTAGGGTGGTAGCGTTGCTCACCACTTAACGCGGCGTTAACTGGTTCCCATAAAAATCATCCTTGTGTACGTTTCTGTTTGTAGCTGATTCCGCTGATTTGCATTAGTTGGTCTAATGAAACGATTGTGTTTGCGGCTAAATTGCGTGACTGCGTGTTAGACGCTTACTAGGCGTCTAATATAGGGGTTCGGAGTTAGGTGACTAAGTTTCATGGTACAAGTATTAGATTGTGAGATATTCGACAGACTCAGAAAATAGTCGAAAGAGTACTTGGATTAACTATTTGGGTAAGCTGAACTAATGGTTATCCTAGCTTTTTGTGGTTGTGTTGAGTTCACCAGTTAACAAAGTGTTTAAGAGGGACTCAAACGCTTGGCGAGTTGGTATCAAATGTCGAGTTAGGTGTTTCAGCAACAATGGTTTAGTTTTGGGGTATAGCGTCTTTCGCCCCTTAACACGGCGTTATACCACTATGTGGAAAATTGAGTTTCTGCAATCAAGAAAGTAGTTTACGATTTGTCTTTTTTAAAGCAGTTCTATATATGTCGTATACAGCTAAAGCTGAAGCTCTTGCCAAGGCTATTCTAATACTTGTTGATGGTGGAGTTGATGATTCGCACTGTTATCGTAGTTTAGTTGATAATTTGTATGCTTATCGTGTTGGCGCAGTCAATGGCACAGGTAAGTGGGATACAAGGAAGATAAAAGAGCAATGCCAGTGGACAATCTCAGCTCGAAATAGTGACAAAGTTGAGAAAGAGCATGTTGTGCCAATGGCTGAAGTTGTACGGATCTTATTATCGATAACAAATCCTCAAATCTCAGATGTTTATGATGTTATCGACAAGTACTGTGTCTACTGTATCGTTACACCCGAAGAGCATAGTATTTTGAATGTAAAATACCAAAGAAAAATGCCATCAGAGTTCTGGGATAGTAACACAGAGTACTATATGGATGCTTGGTCAAGATACAAGTTGTCTGGTTTAGATGTCATGTTTTAGTCGTGGTATAACAAAGCATTAAAGACGGATTCCCAACGCATTGCGTTTCCGGCTTACTTCGGTTTAAGTGTTTATGTCACAATGGTTTAGGTCGGGTGGTTGGCGTTGCTCACCACTTAATGCGGCGTTATGTTTTAATGGAATTTCAATGGCTTAAATGCCTTTTAGTCGTTCTTTTCCCCTCTAGCCATGCGCTGGGAGTAGACTCAGCAAATCACTATTATCGTTCCTTTCTTAAATCACTTAACCCGTAAAACATGCCAATGTTCGCGGGTTGCTTCATTCGAGTTTTCGAGTGGTTCGGTAGTCAGGTTCTTCTGGCTCAAAGTCGCTTTGGGCATATTTCCCAATCAGCAATAACCTTGGCAGTTGAGTCGGCAAATTGCCATTGTTCTGCGCTGCTTTTGCTAAGAAAGGCCGCTTGTTGAGGCTTGGTTGAGTTGCCTCATTATCAGGGAAGTGGACTTACTCGTTGTTGGTTTGGCGTCTCTGCCGCTCAAGTGAGTTCTAGGTTGTGATTTGGTTCAGAAAACTAGGTCTACACTTCAGTTCTTTGCCAAGTAAATCAACGAATTGTGCTAAAACATAACAAAGCATTTAAGACGGATTCTCAACGCTTGGCAATTTCAGCTTAGGTCAGCTTCAGTGCTAAATGTGGCAAGGTTTAGGCTTGGGTGGTCGCGTTGTTCACCACTTAATGCGGCGTTATGTTTTAATGGGATTTCAATGGCTTAAATGCCTTTGAGTCGTTCTTTGCCCCTTTGGCTATTCGTTGGGAGTAGACTCAGCAAATCAGTATTATCGATCCATTCTTAAACCACTTAGCCCGTAAAACATGCCAAGGTTCGCGGGTTGCTTCATTCAAGTTTTCGGCTGGTTTGCTCGCCTTGTTTCTCTGGCTCAAAGTCGCTTTGGGTATATTTCTCAATCAGCCAATAACCTTGGCAGTTGAGTCGGCAAATCGCCATTGTTCTGCGCTGCTTGTGCTAAGAAAGGGCGCTTGTTGAGCCTTGATCGAGTTGCCTCATTATCAGGGAAGTGGACTTACTCGTTGTCGTTTTGGCGCATCTGGCGGTCAAGCGTGTTTCAGCTTGTGATTTGGTTCAGAAATCTAGGTCTGCCTCTCAGTTCTTTGCCAAGTAAACCAGCGTTTTGTGCTAAAACATAACAAAGCATTTAAGACGGATTCTCAACGCTTGGCAATTTCAGTCTGGGTCAGCTTTAGTGCTGAATGTGGCAAGGTTTAAGGTTCGTGGTCGCGTTGTTCACCACTTAATGCGGCGTTATGTAAAGCGGGTAAAATCGGTATTATTCTGTTTATTCGCTCTCTCCACCCATCGGTTCCCATCCTCGTCAAAATCCACTGTTTCTGTCCCGATTCTTTGCCAAGCTAGCCGTAAAACATGCCAAGGTTCGTGAGTTTCCTTATTCAGTTTCAGTGCTGGTTCGTGGTTAGTTTTGCGGGCTCAAAGTGGGGAAAGGGCAAGGTTAACGAAAGTCCCCACTTGCTGATGGTTTCTTTCGTTATATTTCCCAGATTCAAAAGCATTTTTGGTCGCTGGTCATCACCATTTTCGCTTGTTGAAGCTTGGTCTGTAACATTGCTGGCTCTGCAAATTCGTGAACACTGTTGGGTTCTTTGGATTTGGCGATTTCTTCGGTCGTACAGGCTTGGTTTTTCGTGGTAACTTTGGCTTATGTGGCTGAATTTACATAACAAAGCATTTAAGACGGATTCTCAACGCTTGGCAATTTCAGCTTAGGTCAGCTTTAGTGCTAAAAGTGGCAAGGTTTAGGCTTGGGTGGTCGCGTTGTTCACCACTTAATGCGGCGTTAAGCTCTAATTTGATGAAATGAGGTTTTATGGAAAACAGAAGTATGCTCTTGAGCCAAGTGATTACGGGCTCAGTTGCAGTCATAGCATCTTTGGGAGCGGCTCTAATTACATCAAATTACACATTGGAAAGCGCAAAGGCTCAAGTAGAAAAAGACATGATCGTTTTATCTGCGGCTAACGCTAATGAGAATGCAAAAGAAATTAGAGCTCGTGCTGAAGAGTACCTTTTAGCTTTTCAAGATCTAATGGAATTACTAGGTAACGAGCGTGTTGTCGTCGAAGATGCACACCAGCAAATTCACAAAATGGACAAGTTAGCTCAAGGGTTACTTGTGTATGGTGGCGCAGAGTTAGGTTCTGCCAGTTTTACTTTAAATTTAGCAATAAAAAATGCTCTGTTATCTTCGTCGAAGGACGATGTGACAGATGTTTTTAACGCAGCTAATGCGTGGTATCCGGCATATTTTTCCGTGATCAAAACCTACGATAATCATGCTATGCCGAAAAAAGCCAAAGCTGATCTACAAGACAAATTAATGAGTTCGCTGTTGGGCGAGCTTAACAAAGCGTTTAAGACGGATTCCCAACGCTCGGCATTTTAGGCTTACTTCAATTTAAGTGTTTATGTCACAATGGGTTAGGTCGGTGGGTAGCGTTGCTCACCACTTAACGCGGCGTTATGTGTTTTGAAGGAATGGTAACAAAAGTGAAAATCTCAATATCCTCAGAGGAATTTGTAAATGAGTTCTCTGAGCTCAAACGTCAGCTAGTTGAAGGCTATTTTTCGAAGGATTCAGAAATATCTCGCCTAAATACGTTGGAAGACGCTGGTATCGATGCGAAGCAGTTAGATGTAATAAAAGGCGTTGTGGATGAGTCTTTGACGGATGCTCTGTATACAATTCTACTTGGTTTAGAGGGTAGTGCAGCTATCGGTAAGCATCAGATTTGCTATAAATTACAAGATGAATTAGGCACTGAGTTAACAGGTGAGTTTGAAGAGTTAGCTTTCGAGGCACTGCAAGAAAAACACACATAACAAAGCGTTTAAGACGGACTCCCAACGCTTGGCGCTTTCGGCTTTCTTCAGTTTCAATGTTTATGTCACAATGGTTTAGGTAAGGTGGTTGGCGTTGCTCGCCACTTAACGCGGCGTTATGTTTTAATTTAATTTCAATGACTTAAATGCCTTTGAGTCGTTCTTTGCCCCTTTGGCTATTCGTTGAGAGTCGACTCAGAAAATCACCATTGTCGATCAGTTCTTCAATCCCTTAACCAGTAAAACATGCCAAGGTTCGCGGGTTGCTTCATTCGAGTTTTCGGGTGGTTTGGTCGTCTTGTTTCTCTGGCTCAAAGTCGCTTCGGGCGTATTTCTCAATCAGCCAATAACCTTGGCAGTTGAGTCGGCAAATTGCCATTGTTCCGCGCTGTTGTTGCTAAGAAAGGGCGCTTGTTGAGGCTTGATCGAGTTGCCTCATTAGTAGGGAAGCGGGCTTACTTGTTTTTGGTTTGGCGCATCTGCCGCTCAAGTGAGTCTGAGCTTGTGATTTGGTTCAGAAAACTAGGTCAATACTTCAGTTCTTTGCCAAGTAAATCAAGGAATTGTGCTAAAACATAACAAAGCATTTAAGACGGATTCTCAACGCTTGGCGATTTCAGCCTAGGTCAGCTTTAGTGCTAAATGTGGCAAGGTTTAAGGTTAGTGGTCGCGTTGTTCACCACTTAATGCGGCGTTATGTTTTAATGGAATTTCAATGGTTTAAGTGCCTTTGAGTCGTTCTTTGCCCCTTTAGCCATTCGCTGGGAGTAGACTCAGCAAATCTCCATTGTCGCCCAGTTCTTAAACCACTTAGCCCGTAAAACATGCCAAAGTTCGCGGGTTGCTTCATTCGAATTTCCGGGTGGTTTGGTCGTCGAGTTTCTCTGGCTCAAAGTCGCTTTGGGTATATTTACCAATTAGCCAATAACCTTGGCAGTTGCCTCGGCAAATAACCATTGTTTTGCGCCGCTTGTGCTAAGAAAGGGCGCTTGTTGAGGCTTTATCGAGTTGCCTCATTATCAGGGAAGTGGGCTTACTCGTTTCCGGTCTTGTGCATCTGGCGGTCAAGTGAGTCCGAGCTTGTGATTTGGTTCAGAAAACTAAGTCTGCATCTCAGTTCTTTGCCAAGTAATTCAGCAAGTTGTGCTAAAACATAACAAAGCATTTAAGACGGATTCTCAACGCTTGGCGGTTTCAGTCTAGGTCGGCTTCAGTGCTAAATGTGGCAAGGTTTAAGGTTGGGTGGTCGCGTTGTTCACCACTTAATGCGGCGTTAATCAGCTGCTGTTAACGTAAGGTTTTAATTGCTAGTAGTTGGTCATTCGCTGTTGGGTGGTTGCCTTAGTCTATGTTCAATTGTGCGTTTTGCTTTTGCTGTTTCTTTGGTGTGAGTGCCATTTGAACTCATCGAAAGAGCTAATATGCCAATAACCGTCTTCGCTCTCAGTGGTTCATCGTTGTGGCAATTAGCAGCCCGTTATCTTGGTGGGTGGCTCGTCCTTTGAAACCTTGGGTTTGGCGTTGGCTGACAGCTTGGTTCTGGAAAGTTAAGTGGGTCAGCAGCCAGTAGAAATCAGGTTAGTTTGTTGTGGTGATCGCTGTGGCTTGTTTGAGTCTCGCGCTTGCGGAAGCCACTTTATTAACAAACTGCTTAAGACGGACTGCCAACGCTCGGTGAATTCACTTCAAAGTTTGCTCCGTGTTTACGGTGGTCTATTTACGTTTTGTGGTATGTTGTCAGCCACTTAGCAGGGCGTTAAGTGTCCGGGCGAAAGAATCAAATTTTGAGGTTTCTATGAGACAGTCTGTTTCCAAAGATGAACTTTTGAAGTACGCAAAATCTAGCCTAGTGTTTTATGGACTCGATCTTTCGCGAGTAAGTTCTGTTTTGATTGCACAAATTCTTCAGATGGAATCAAATCGCGTAATCAATGTTCATAGCATTGGAGATGAACTCAAACGGGTCGAAGCCGGAGAATCGAAAAGGGTCGGCACTTTTAAGCATTTACCGTTGCGAGGGTTATATAAAGCTCATTTTTATGACGCTCTATTTATTCTTGGTAATATGAAAGCAGAGTTTGGTTTCGCGAATGGTGGAAATAAGCGTCTAAATAAGGTGGTCAACGAAGCATTTCAGCAAAATGAGTCAGGTTATGTTGATGAAGAAATGGCAATGTTTCTAGCTCATGAAACAACAGTGGGAGCTATAGAAAAACGAGCCCGTGAAAACCGCTTGACTGGTGAATGGATTATTTTCAAGGAACATCAAGGGAAAAAGTATTATCTATCAGTAGCAAGTCATACAGAAAAGGATTCTGACATCTTTAAAAGGGTACAAATGGCATTTGATATGGACTTTCCTTTTTTACAAACATCAGACACTTAACAAAGCGTTTAAGACGGATTCCCAACGCTTGGCATTTCCGGTTTGATTCAGCTTTAGTGTTTACGGAATAATGGTTTAGGTTGGGTGGTTGGCGTTGCTCACCACTTAACGCGGCGTTATGTATCATAGCATTCTAGTTTTATAGCAAATAGTTGTTTATAAGGAGGGTGTTTTATTGAATAATAACAGAATGTCGTTTTAGTGTTTGGATGAGGATTGAAAATGAACGATATTGAACAATGCCCGAGTTGCAAAAAAAACTATGAAGTAAAAGAGCTTGGTGGAAACATGCCTGGTTCAAAAGAAAGCGAAGAAATAAGATGCCCATATCAAGGGTGCAACCATATGTTTACCCGTAGAAGCAATGGTTATTTCAAAACGTACAAGTTGCCAGAGTCTCAACAATAGCCAGCACGTGAAGTCAAAAATGAAACTAAAAAATACGTCAGTATATAGGGCTGGCGCAACAGAACGTTATTGGAAGAAAGAAAGTAATAAATGTCGTTACGAGATCGATAAGTCAAATGGCTCTCTAGATATATACTTCTCAATAGCTTCTAAAGGTGGTGGTACAACTGATATAAAAGTAACAATCGGCAAAGACGACCTACCTTCTGTATTAAATGACATCTTGGATGCCCACCACACTGAATTTAAACCAAAGTATCAACAGTTAGAAAATAATACATAACAAACTGTTTAAGAGTGATTCGCAACGCGTGGCATCTTCACTATGCGTTGCGTTTGGCGTTTAAGGTGGTATGCGGCGGCTTCGGTATTGCGTTGCTCACACCTTAACAGGGCGTTATGTTTTAATGTGATTTCAATGGCTTAAATGCCTTTGAGTCGTTCATTGTCCCTTTGGCTATTCGTTGAGAGTAGACTCAGCAAATCACTATTATCGTTCCATTCTTAAATCACTTAACCCGTAAAACATGCCAAGGTTCGCGGGTTGCTTCATTCGAGTTTTAGGGTGGTTTGTTCGTCTTGTTTCTCTGGCTCAAAGTCGCTTTGGGCGTATTTCTTAATCAGCCAATAACCTTGGCAGTTGAGTCGGCAAATCGCCATTGTTCTGCGCTGTTGTTGCTAAGAAAGGGCGCTTGTTGAGACTTGATCGAGTTGCCTCATTAGCAGGGAAGTGGGCTTACTCGTTTTTGGTTTATCGCATCTGGCGGTCAAGCATGTTTCACGTTGTGATTTGGTTCAGAAATCTAGGTCTGCATCTCAGTTCTTTGCCAAGTAATTCAGCAAGTTGTGCTAAAACATAACAAAGCATTTAAGACGGATTCTCAACGCTTGGCAATTTCAGTCTAGGTCAGCTTTAGTGCTGAATGTGGCAAGGTTTAGGCTTGGGTGGTCGCGTTGTTCACCACTTAATGCGGCGTTATGTAAAGCGGGTAAAATCGGTATTATTCTGCTTATTCGCTCTCTCCACCCTCCGGTTTTCATCCTCGTCAGAATCAGCTCTTTCTGTCTCTATTCTTTGCCAAATTAGCCGTACAACATGCCAAGGTTCGTGAGTTTCCTCATTCAGTTTCAGTGTTGATTCGTGGTTAGTTTTGTGGGCTCAAAATGGGGAAAGGGCAAGGTTAACGAAAGTCCCCATTTGCTGATGGTTTCTTTCGTTCGGTTTCCCAGGTTCAAAAGCATTTTTGGTCGCTGGTCATCACCATTTTTCGCTTGTTGAAGCTTGGTCTGTAACATTGCTGGCTCTGCAAATTCGTGAACACTGTTGGGTTCTTTGGTTTTGGCTATTTCTTCGGTCGTACAGGCTCGGTTTTTCGTGGTAACTTTGGCTTATGTGGCTGAATTTACATAACAAAGCATTTAAGACGGATTCTCAACGCTTGGCAATTTCAGTTCAGGTCAGCTTTAGTGCTAAATGTGGCAAGGTTTAAGGTTGGGTGGTCGCGTTGTTCACCACTTAATGCGGCGTTATGTGTATGGTCAGTATTGGAGCTAAGAAAATAGTGACTAAAAAAGAAACTCGCTTGAAGCGAAAGAAAATGGCTCGTGCGCATCTAAGAAGCAAACGAGCACGATTGGAAAGGCTAAGAGCTAGGTTGATTCCGCGAGTTCGACACATTGATGGCTTTAATAAAGAAACATTTGAAAGTTATTACTCACGTTGGCACAAGTCTCTAAAAAATATACCCATGTGTGTGGTTGAGCAATGGGCTTATGAACACAATGATGAATTTATAGAATATTGGTCAAAGTTGTTACCTCGTAAGTGGAAGTTTCATTTAAAAGGATTAACAACGGAGCAGGTTATGAACATTCAAATGCTTGAGCACAATCGTAAAAATTATGAACATGCAGGGTTACTTTGCATTGACCAGAAATATGCTCGGACTAGGCTTTCAAACTACATGTTTGACAATTGTACATTCCCGCGACCAATCATCGTTTTTGAGAAAAATGAAGCTTTGATTCATCCAAGAAGCTACGGTGAGATTGCTTTTGACCATGAATTTAATCTGGCTGAGGGGCACACACGCCTAGGCTTGTTCAGAGCTATGCATTCAAGAAATTCATTTTTCATTGAAAATCATGACGTTTGGGTAATCGAAACAAACACATAACAAGCAATTCAAGCTGATTCACAACGCTCGGCGCTTTCGGTTTCAATTTGTTTAGTGATTACGGTGAAGTGCTTGAGTAAAGTGGTAGCGTTGCTCACAACTTAATTGGGCGTTAAGTTTTTTTGGAGAGTTGGTAGTATATGAATGATGAGTTATTGACCGAGCTTAGGAGGCTACAGAAGACTCGAGGCGATTTATCAGCGTTTTCCAGCCACGATGACTTTTTACCTTGGTCTGATGAAATTCCGCCTCTCTTAGAGTTCGATGAGAGTTTGTGTAATAAATTTGTTTTTTGGGCTGACCACGTAAAATCGGCTTATAGAATGGGGCGCTCACATCATGATGCTTTAGGTGAGTGTATCGGTGTCGTTAATCAAGCCATCAAGAAGTTAGAAATTAGGGCGAGTTCCAATATCGAACCTCATCAAACCGAACCTGCTTCTGATTTATGTTATCCAGATAAGATTACTCTCAAGTGGTTATATCAACATGTTCCGTGGTCTATGTGGGTGGGTTTTATTGGGGTTTTAATTACTACATTTAGTTTAGGAATCGTATTTTCTGAAACAGAGTTATATAACTCGCTTAAACCAAGTAGTGAAATTAGTAACGTGAAAACAAAAACTTAACAAAGCATTTAAGACGGATTCTCAACGCTTGGCGATTTTAGCCTAGGTCAGCTTCAGTGCTAAATGTGGCAAGGTTTCGGCTGGGTGGTCGCGTTGTTCACCACTTAATGCGGCGTTATGCCTAAAATGGAAACTGACAATTGAGGTGCAATTTGAAGGTTAGAGCTGTTATTGAGTCAGACTGGGATTCGATACTTCGAATTCAGGCTGAGGTGTATCATGATGGTGTGCTCGAAGATTTGGACGTACTAAAAAGCAAAAGTATCGTGTCACCTACAAGTTGTTTTGTGTGCGAGTCGAACGACGGAGAAATCGCGGGTTATTTGTTGTCACATCCGTGGGATAGTCCAATACCTCCAAAGTTGTTTGAACCGTTAGTAATGGTCAGTGGTAACCATCAGTTTTTCATCCATGACATGGCAGTTAGTGCCACAGCACAAAACAAAGGTGTTGGTCGATTGTTGACTAATCGAGTGCTTGAATTAACGAAGAAAATGGGCGTTAACAAAATTAGTTTAGTTGCAGTTCAAGGCGCGTCAGGCTACTGGTCGACATTAGGTTTTAGTGCGTTGGAAAGTAGCGATATCAGTCTTGTATACGGCGAAGATGCTGTATTCATGGAAATGTTAATATCGGCATAACAAAGCGTTTAAGACGGACTCCCAACGCATGGCGCTTTCGGGTCAATTTAGTTTAAATGTTTATGTCACAATGGTTTAGGCAGGGTAGTTAGCGTTGCTCGCCACTTAACGCGGCGTTATGTTTTAGCGGAGAGAATTGTCGTGTCAGAATTGATTCGAGAAATAAAAAGTATGAGTTCATATCAGGTTATCTATTCGTTGGCATTTATAGCAGCGATTGTCTCACCTGGCTTATTAATGATTTTTATATATAAAAGGGATCTATTCCTTTCTCTTGATGTGATCAAACTGTTGCTACTAGCACTTAGTCTATCGATGCCGATTTTGATTGGTACTATATTGTTATCGGCATATGATTCGACGGGGCAATCATTTGATAAGTTAACGTTTTATGGGTATTTTTTGAGTTTACTTGTCGCATATCCACCTTTACTTTTTTCTTACTTGGCTGGTTTCCCTTTTCCTACGTTTGTGATCATCTTGATTGGTTCATATGTGAGCTTATTTGTAGTAACGTATTTCGACAAGAAAAGAAGTATTACTGCTAATGTGGGCTCATAAAACATAACAAAGCGTTCAAGACGGACTCCCAACGTTTGGCGTTTTCGGCTTACTTTGGGTTAAGTGTTTATGTCACAATGATTTAGGTTGGGTGGTTAGCGTTGCTCGCCACTTAACGCGGCGTTATATTTCTAAATAAGAAAGGAGTTAAAATTGGACGAATTCTCATTAGAAGCATTGAGCGAGAAAATATATAATTACAAAACAAGAGACTATTTCAATGAAATTGTAAGCTCTTATAATAATGATAACTATCGTTCAGCTACTGTAATGTTGTGGTCGGTTGCCGTTATTGATTTAGTGTTCAAGTTAACAGATCTAGTTGATCTACATGAAGATAAAACGGCTGAGTCTCTTTTAAAAGAGATGAGTGAAATTCAATCGGCTGACCGGAAAAGTTCAAAGTGGGAGCATAAGCTTGTAACTGAGGTGGCAAAGCGAACAAAGCTTCTAAGCTCGGATAATATATCTTTCTTGGAATACCTATACCAACAGAGAAATTTATCTGCTCACCCAGTTCTTGATTCTAATTTAGAATTACACAGACCAAATAAAGAGACAGTTCGAGCTCTTATTGTCAATTGTGTTGATGGTATTCTATCTAAGCCACCATTCTTTTCTAAAGATATTGTAGGAACAATTGCTTTAGATCTAGAAGCATCTAAATCTTATCTTGAAGGTGATGAAGATAAACTTAAGCATTACTTAGAAAGCCGCTTTTTATCACAAATGACTGAAAAAGTTGAACTTGAAGTTTTTAAGTCACTTTGGAAATTTGTGTTTAAGCTCGAGAATGATAAGGCAGTAAGTAATAGAAATATCAATTTTCAGGCTTTGATTTACATTTATAAAAAGAACGAAAATAAAGCACTTAAAATGATCGATAACGAGAAGGATTACTTTTCAGACATATCAAAGGAGCCTAAGACTGTATTTTATCTCATCAGAATGTTATCTAAGTTTGTGAAAATTTATAAGAGCTTGAAAAAGAGCGCAAAGATAATTATTGATGATCGTGTAGACAACAAAGAACGTGAATTTTACTACTCTAATTTTAAGTATAAAAGTTTAACTGAGTTTCATGAATATTTATTAAAGTATATCGTTGATGATGACGGTTCTATAAATAAACGTATTCTTAGTCATCTTTATTCATTGTCAGACTCTCCTGAGTGGTGGAGCAAAGTCCGAATTCTAAGAAATGCGTACTATGGGGTGAGTGGCAGCTTCGATACTGCAGATCAAAGGTTTGGTAGATATATATCTCCATTTTTAGGAAAGTATAAAGAAACGGAAATGCTCGATTTACTTTCAAGAGCAAACAATAATGACCAAATTTATGGTCGTGGTTTTAATAAACATGTTAACAAACGTGTCAAAGAGGCAGCAGACAAGTTGCTTGGCAAAGATTTTGACTTCTCAAAATATCCTAAATTTTTGAGTGCAACGCAATAGAAACATAACAAGCAATTTAAGAGGGATTCACAACGCTTGGCACTTTTGCTTCTACTTCAGTTTTAGTGTTTACGGTAGAAAGCGTTAGGTTTGGGTGGAGGCGTTGTTCACCCCTTAATTGGGCGTTAGGTTTCTAAGGGAAATTGTCATTAACACAAGGAGGTAATGTGGAAAAATTAAAAAAGCCAGTTATTGTCATAGCCATTTTTTTAGTCATGCTTTGGTGCTCTGTTTGGTTTAAAAATCACCTTAATCTTTCGGAAGCATCATTAATGGTTTTAGTTACTTTAGCTACTATTTTTAGTGTCTTATTGCCAAACCTGAATGAGCTGAAGTCTTTTTCATTAGCTAAAGGGGAGCTAATTCTCCGAGACGTAAAGGACAAAGAGCAAGCCGTCAATGAATTGGCATCTGCCACACTAGAACTTATTGAAGCAAGCCCAGTTCCTCTTCTGGTTGAAGAGGAGTTTGATAGCAACCGTTATAACGAAGCAATCAAGAAAGTAAAAGCTTTGACGGAAAAAACCTAACAAAGCGTTTAAGACGGATTCCCAACGCTCGGCATTTTTGGTTTGCTTCAACTTTATTGTTTACGGCACAATACTTTAGGTCTAGTGGTCTGCGTTGCTCACCACTTAACGCGGCGTTATGTTTTAATGGAATTTCAATGGCTTAAATGCCTTGAGTCGTTCTTTGCCCCTTTGGCTATTCGTTCTGAATAGACTCAGCAAAACACTATTGTCTGCCTAAACTCTTGAATCACTTCACCCGTAAAACATGCCAAGGTTCGCGGGTTGCTTCATTCGAGTTTTCGGGTGGTTTGGTCGTCGGTTTCTCTGGCTCAAAGTCGCTTTGGGCATATTTCCCAATCAGCCAATAACCTTGGTAGTAGCCTCGGCAAATCACCATTGTTCTGCGCTGCTTTTGCTAAGAAAGGGCGCTTGTGAGGCTTGATCGAGTTGCCTCATTATCAGGGAAGTGGGTTTACTCGTTTTTGGTTTGGCGCATCTGGCGGTCAAGTGGTTCGAGCTTGTGACTTGGTTCAGAAATCTAGGTCTGCATTCCTGTTCTTTGCCAAGTAAATCAACGAATTGTGCTAAAACATAACAAAGCATTTAAGACGGATTCTCAACGCTTGGCGATTTCAGCTTAGGTCAGCTTTAGTGCTAAATGTGGCAAGGTTTAAGGTTGGGGGGTCGCGTTGTTCACCACTTAATGCGGCGTTAAGTTTCTAATGGAGGTTACGTGTATAACAATATAGATGAAGCAATGCTTGGGCTTTCTGTTTGGAAAAAGCACCTACGAACTTCAGTTAATCCAATATCTAAAAATATCGCATATAAACCAACATTTGATGCAGATTACTATCGAGAGTCCGTTCTATACAGATTCGTTGAACTCACTGAATCTGCTTATCTACTCTATGAAAAAAATTTACTTGTAGGCTCAGTCGTTTCGGCTAGAGCTGCGCAAGAAACCTTAGCTGTCGCATGGTTTATAAATTCAAAGTTAGAGCATCTGACAAAAACAAAAGATCTTGATCATTTTAGTGAAATAATGAGGCGCTTAATTGTTGGGTGGTCAAATGATGAAGAGTTCCCAGAAAAAATTAATGTGTTTAAATGTATCGACTCAGTAGATAAAGTTTTGGAAGGAAAATTCCGCAGACATTACGAAATGCTATGTGAGTATGCTCATCCAAATTACAGCGGCACGTTTGGCGCTTATGGTCTTCCCAATCATAAAACACTTGAAGTAACCTTTGGGGGTTACCCGAGGTCAAGCGAAACACTAAAAAGTCATATTGAATCAACTCTTATTATTTGTATTTCTTTGTTGGATTCAATTCAAGAAAAGTATGAAGCTGTAATTAATTCAGCACTAGATGTCTGTCATGAACTCCACGAGAATGGAACACTCAAAGATCAGATGCAATGAAACTTAACAAACTGTTCAAGAGGGATTCGCAACGCGTGGCATTTTCACTATGCGTTGGTTTTAGTGATTAAGGTGGTATGCGGCGGCTTTTGTATTACGTTGCTCACCCCTTAACAGGGCGTTAAGTTTCCTTTCAAGTACTGAGATAATGTTTAATGAACAAAAAGTTACCAAATGATCCTCTATCTTTAGTTCTATGTTTAGAAGCTAAAAAATGTGATCCTGAAGAAGTTCGGTATCTAAATGAAGGTGAGCACGATCCTATATTTCATAAGTTATATAATGATTTTGGGTTGGGGAAAAAGCATTCACATATTTCAAGAGTTTCATTATCTAGGATTGTCTGTGGTTTTTATAAACGGGATGACAATGAGTGGGATTTTTATACAGATGATGCTGTTGATTGGGGTGTTGAAAGAACTAAAGATGCCATTAAAGGCGGGATAAGACCTTCATTACATATATATGTGAATAGAAATCCTAAGTGTAGTTTTGACTACGTATGCCCTGATGATGTCCATGCTTACAATGCATATAAAGCTTTAGGAATAAACAAAGTCCCTGTAATTATCCATGGGGAAATAGGGGAGCTTGAAGAGTCAGCTTTCAAAATTAAAGGGTTTAAATCTGGGGAGCAAATAAAACACTATATATATGGGATGGTGTGCGTTAAGCCCAAAGGGCTTTACTCAATCTTCAGTAGTGATAAGTTCTCCAATGAAGGCAATATGGTCGAGTGTGTGGAGCTTATGGAAGAGATTGTCAACTCTGTGAAGTCAGAATTCAAAGGTTTTCATTATAGTAGGCTAAATCCAAAAATACATTACCATCATGTAATGTACTCAGTACTTGTAAGATTAGGTGAATCATTGAGAGCAATAAAGCTATTATTGAAGGATGGTCTGTTTCTTCAATCTGCACACCTTTTGCGTAGTATATATGAACTAGTCTTAACTTTTTATATTAGCTGGATAAGTCCTCATGAAATCGCTCGATTTCTTCAAATAACAAGTATCATGTCTGAGAGTGAGTGGACTAAAGTTTATGTAAATTCGCTCAAAGAAGAGAAGTTAAATAAACAACAGGCTAATGACTTGAAAAAAGCAAATGTATTTCAATATAAACTTGTCGCTAAAGTCAAAGAGAAAGCGAAGTTTTCACCATTTGGAGAAGACTATTATAATGAAATATACTCCTTTTTATCTCGAATTACCCATCATGATTTTAGTGCCGTAGCAAGGTATCAAAATGCTCTAGAACACGGTGATGAAAGTGTTTATATGGAAGATTTTCAGCAAGCAATGCTATCTATAATCGACTTCCTTTCTGTTTTCATTGTTGTAAATATTCGAGATGATATTGGGAATTCAATAATGAAAACTTAACAAAGCATTTAAGAGTGATTCCCAACGCTTGGTATTTTTCATTCCATTGTTGGGTTTTGTGTTTACGGTGGTATGGTTTAGGTTTGGTGGTAGCGTTGCTCACACCTTAATGCGGCGTTAGTTGTAAAGGGTTTAAAATGACGATCGAGCAGCTCGATAGAGTTGATTTTATCGCACATGACGATGAGAAAGTAACACTTGTAATATCCGATCATTTAGAATGGGATGACGGAAATGAAAAGCTATTGATGCTACAAGATAAACTGAACCTCTATTTATCATTTATTGAATCTGGTGAAATATATGAGCGATACCCGATAGCGAATAGGAAACTTTTTGAAATTAGGATTGTTTCTAAATATCAGCTAAACCATGAAGCTGAACAATTCATTTTATTGGTATCGAAAGTCGTCAGTGATGCTGGATTTAGCTTTACGCTCGAGTTGGGCAATTACAACTAACAAAGCGTTCAAGACGGACTCCCAACGCATGGCGTTTTCGGCTTACTTTGGGTTAAGTGTTTATGTCACAATGGGTTAGGTAGGGTGGTCGGCGTTGCTCACCACTTAACGCGGCGTTATGTTTTAATTGAATTTCAATGGCTTAAATGCCTTCGAGTCGTTCTTTCTCCCTTAGGTTACTCGTTGGGAGTAGACTCAGCAAATCACGATTTTCTGCCCCAATTCTTGAATCACTTCACCCGTAAACATGCCAAGGTTCGTGGGTTGCTTCATTCGAGTTTTCAGGTGGTTTGGTCCTCTTGTGTCTCTGGCTCAAAGTCGCTTTAGGTGGTTTTCCCAATTAGCCAATAACCTTGGCAGTTTTCTCGGCAAATCACCATTGTTCTGCGCTGTTGTTGCTAAGAAAGGGCGCTTGTTGAGGCTTGATCGAGTTGCCTCATTAGCAGGGAAGTGGGCTTACTCGTTTCTGGTTTGGCGCATCTGGCGGTCAAGTGAGTTCGAGCTTGTGACTTGGTTCAGAAATCTAGGTCTGCATCCCAGTTCTTTGCCATGTAAATCAACGAATTGTGCTAAAACATAACAAAGCATTTAAGACGGATTCTCAACGCTTGGCGGTTTCAGTCTAGGTCGGCTTCAATGCTAAATATGGCAAGGTTTAAGGTTGGGTGGTCGCGTTGTTCACCACTTAATGCGGCGTTATGTAAAGCGGGTAAAATCGGTATTATTCTGTTTATTCGCTCTCTCCACCCATAGGTTTTCATCCTCGTTAAAATCCGCTCTTTCTGTCCCGATTCTTTGCCAAATTAGTCGTAAAACATGCCAAGGTTCGTGAGTTTCCTCATTCAGTTTCAGAGTTGGTTCGTGGTTAGTATTTCCGGTTCAAAGTGTGGAAAGGGCAAGGTTAACGAAAGTCCCTATTTGCTGATGGTTTCTTTCGTTCGGTTTCCCAGATTCAAAAGCATTTTTGGTCGTTGCTCATCACCATTTTTCGCTTGTTGAAGCTTGGTCTGTAACATTGCTGGCTCTGCAAATTCGTGAACACTGTTGGGTTCTTTGGTTTTGGCTATTTCTTCGGTCGTACAGGCTTGGTTTTTCGTGGTAACTTTGGCTTATGTGGCTGAATTTACATAACAAAGCATTTAAGACGGATTCTCAACGCTTGGCAATTTCAGCTTAGGTCAGCTTTAGTGCTAAAAGTGGCAAGGTTTAGGCTTGGGTGGTCGCGTTGTTCACCACTTAATGCGGCGTTATGTAAAGCGGGTAAAATTGGCATTATTCTGTTTATCCGCGGTCTCTAGCTATTGGTTTGCATCCTCGTCAAAATCCCCTTTTTCTGTCCCGATTCTTTGCCAAATTAGCCGTAAAACATGCCAAGTTCGTGAGTTTCCTCATTCAGTTTCAGTGTTGGTTTGTGGTTAGTTTTGCGGGCTTAAAGTGTGGAAAGGGCAAGGTTAACGAAAGTCCCCATTTGCTGATGGTTTCCTTCGTTAGATTTCCCAGATTCAAAGGCATCTTCGATTGCTGGTAATCACTATTTTTCGCTTGTTGCCGCTTGGTTTGTAACATCGCTGGCTATGCAAATTCGTGAACACTGTTGGGTTCTTTTGTTTTGGCTATTTCTTCGGTCGTACAGACTTTAGTTTTCGTGGTAACTTTGGCTTATGTGGCTGAATTTACATAACAAAGCGTTCAAGACGGATTCCCACCGCATGGCGTTTTCGGCTCACTTCAATTTAAGTGTTTATGTCACAATGGTTTAGGTAGGGTGGTTGGCGTTGCTCACCACTTAACGCGGCGTTATGTAAAGCGGGTAAAATCGGTATTATTCTGTTTATTCGCTCTCTCAACCTATCGGTTTTCATCCTCGTCAAAATCAGCTCTTTCGGTCCCGATTCTTTGCCAAATTAGCCGTAAAACATGCCAAGGTTCGTGAGTTTCCTCATTCAGTTTCAGTGCTGGTTCGTGGTTAGTTTTGCGGGCTCAAAGTGTGGAAAGGGCAAGGCTAACGAAAGTTCCCATTTGTTGCTGCTTTCTTTTGTTAGATTTCCCAGATTCAAAAGCATCTTTGAGCGCTGGTCATCACTATTTTTCGCTTGTTGCAGTCTGGGTTGTAACATTGCTGGCAATGTAAATTCGTGAACACTGTTGGGTTCTTTGGTTTTGGCTATTTCTTCGGACGTACAGCCTTGGTTTTTCATGGTAACTTTGGCTTAGGTGGCTGAATTTACATAACAAAGCGTTCAAGACGGATTCCCAACGCAAGGCGTTTTCGGCTTACTTTGGGTTAAGTGTTTATGTCACAATGGTTTAGGCAGAGTGGTTGGCGTTGCTCACCACTTAACGCGGCGTTAGCCCTATAAGAGGATAATTATGAAATCTGCGGTTCTTGTTATCGATGTTCAATCGATTTTATTCGATCCCGAACCACAACCATTTGAGTCTAAAGTAGTCTTAGATAAGATTAATGAAGTGACCAAATGGGCTCGGAATACGGCAGTTCCAGTTATTTTCATCCAGCATGAGCAGCTCAATTCTGTGATCGAATTTGGTTCCGATGGTTGGAAGTTGCAGTCGACGCTTGTGACTCAAGTGGACGATTATTTTGTTCGTAAGACAACTCCGGATTCGTTTTTGAATACAAACCTTCAAAGTCTTCTGACAGAATTAGGAATCGACAATGTAATCGTCTGTGGTTATGCGTCTGAGTTTTGTGTTGATACGACCGTTCGCAGGGCTGCTGGGTTAGGTTATTCGGTTACGTTGATATCGGACGCTCATACAACCCACGATAAATCGCATGCTACCGGCGCTCAAATTCGTGCGCATCATAATGCAACATTGCCCAATATTTCGAGCTTTGGTGTAAAGATAGACGCAATTGAAGTTGGTAGCCTTTTGGCATAGGGCTAACAAAGCATTTAAGACGGATTCTCAACGCTTGGCGGTTTCAGTCTAGGTCGGCTTCTGTGCTAAATGTGGCAAGGTTTAAGGTTGGGTGGTTGCGTTGTTCACCACTTAATGCGGCGTTAAATGCACGTGCGTTCTAATAGGATTTACGGATGAATCGAAATATAGAATTTAGAATTAATGTGTGGCATTGGAAAATGGTGTTGTCCATGGTAACGAGCTACGCAGTTTTCACGCTTATTTTCAATTGGCTCTCCGAAACTGAATTGCAATTATGGCCATTTCTTGTCGCTGTGACGAGTATGGTGGTTGTGTATTCACTTCTAGCCTTATGTAAGAAGAGCCATTTGTCAGTTGTGGGAAATGACGTTTGTCTTCGTGGCCTCAAAGCTGAGTTAATGGCTAAGAATGATATATTTGGACATCAGTATATTCAAATTACCTCAAATACAGATGCGGGCTATCATCGGCTTAAAGTTACCAAGAATCAGATTGCTTTTTCAGACTGGGAGTTTCTGTTGGGAAAGTGCATTTAACAAAGCATTTAAGACGGATTCCCAACGCATGGCGTTTTCGGCTTACTTCAGTTTAAGTGTTTATGTCACAATGGTTTAGGTAGGGTGGTTAGCGTTGCTCACCACTTAATGCGGCGTTATGTTTTAATGGAATTTCAATGGCTTAAATGCCTCTGAGTCGTTCTTTTCCCCTTTGGCTATTCGTTGGGAGTAGACTCAGCAAATCACCATTATCGCTCAGTTCTTAAATCTCTCAGCCCGTAAAACATATCAAAGTTCGTGGGTTGCTTCATTCGAGTTTTAGGGTGGTTTGGT
This sequence comes from Vibrio sp. N418, assembly GCF_000222565.1. NCBI lineage: Bacteria > Pseudomonadati > Pseudomonadota > Gammaproteobacteria > Vibrionales > Vibrionaceae > Vibrio > Vibrio sp. N418. The sequence continues at coordinate 7,179 of NZ_AFWD01000082.1, read as the reverse complement.
CGTCTTGTTTATCTGGCTCAAAGTCGCTTCGGGCGTATTTCCCAATAAGCTAATAACCTTGGCAGTTGACTCGGCAAATCACCATTGTTCTGCGCTGTTGTTGCTAAGAAAGGGCGCTTGTTGAGGCTTGATCGAGTTGCCTCATTATCAGGGAAGTGGACTTACTCGTTTCTGCTTTAGTGCATCTGGCGGTCAAGTGAATTTGAGCTTGTGATTTAGTTCAGAAATCTAGCTTTGCATTTCAGTTCTTTGCCAAGTAAATCAACGAATTGTGCTAAAACATAACAAAGCATTTAAGACGGATTCCCAACGCTTGGTGTTTTCGGCTTACTTCAGTTTAAGTGTTTATGTCACAATGGGTTAGGCTAGGTGTTAGGCGTTGCTCACCACTTAATGCGGCGTTATGCGAATGATCATTAACGGTCCGTTTTCAGCTGTTTACAAGTTACAAAAAGGAGAGTAATCCCAGCTATTGCGTAGTATAAATTCAATCCTGATAACCAGTTTAGAACCTCTGGGTTGATGCCGGCGATTATTAGAGTTATTGAAACAGGCAATGAGCTAGATGCGAGTGCATGTGCCACTAAGTCTTCTAATTTTGGCTTACTGTTAAGTTTGTGGCAGATAAATAGATAACGAACCGACCCGACAATTGTTAATATTACTATTACAGTGTTTATTATTGTTATGCCGGACATATTTACGAGATACCTACGAACTGGAAATTTAAGGTATTATCGCATGAAGTTATACTCGTAAAGTAGCGCTATGTCCTACCACAATTCGCATAACAAAGCGTTTAAGACGGATTCCCAACGCACGGCATTTTCGGTTTACTTTGGGTTAAGTGTTTATGTCACAATGGTTTAGGTAGGGTGGTTGGCGTTGCTCACCACTTAACGCGGCGTTATGTTTTAATGTAATTTCAATGGCTTAAATGCCTTTGAGTCGTTCTTTTCTCCTCTAACCATGCGCTGGGAGTAGACTCAGCAAATCACTATTATCGTTCCTTTCTTAAATCACTTAACCCGTAAAACATGCCAATGTTCTCGGGTTGCTTCATTCGAGTTTTCGGGTGGTTCGGTAGTCAGGTTCTTCTGGCTCAAAGTCGCTTTGGGCATATTTCCCAATCAGCCAATAACCTTGGCAGTTGAGTCGGCAAATTGCCATTGTTCTGCGCTGCTTTTGCTAAGAAAGGGCGCTTGTTGAGGCTTGGTCGAGTTGCCTCATTGTCAGGGAGGTGGGCTTACTCGTTGTTGGTTTGGTACATCTGCCGGTCAAGCTAGTGCTAGGTTGTGATTTAGTTCAGAAAACTAGGTCTACACTTCAGTTCTTTGCCAAGTAAATCAACGAATTGTGCTAAAACATAACAAAGCATTTAAGACGGATTCTCAACGCTTGGCAATTTCAGTTTAAGTCTGCTTCAGTGTTAAATGTGGCAAGGTTTTAGGTTGGGTGGTCGCGTTGTTCACCACTTAATGCGGCGTTAGCTGAATGGAGGTTTGGTGATTTTATACAAATATGTAAGTCTATCTGGTGCCCGAGCTATGATTGAGTCCTCAGCGTTAGGGTTCAGCCGAGTTAATGATTTAAACGACCCCTTTGAGAGCTCAAGTCTTCTATTTGAAGAAGACTCAAGCCTCACAAGCAAGCAAATAGCTATGGGACTCAAAAATAGGTTGTCTACTAAATTTGGCGTGTTATCGCTTACTCGTCAGCCATTGAATTCTTTGATGTGGTCACATTATGGCGATTCACATAAAGGCGTGGTCATTGGTATTGATGTAGACCTTGCTGATTTAAATTCGTCTGAAACTTCTGTGATCCCCTCGCACTACGGAGATGTTCGATATACAGCTACTCAACCTGCAAATCCAATAGTATTTAGCGACTTTAATCGCTTGATGCTCGAAGATTTTGAGCTTGAGCGGTTTGAGGCACACTCTTCAAATTTGCTAGCTAGAAGCTACCTTTATAAATCACTTGAATGGGCGTATGAAGAAGAGGTTAGAGTGGTGAAAGACATTCGTTCTTCTACCAAAGTAAGTATTCCGAAAACAAAAGAATGTGAATATAGCAACAATCAAGGTGATTGGAATAAAATAACCATAGATGGTCGCCCAATCCACTGCCTTAAAATACCAGAAAAGTCATTTTGTAAAGTTTATCTTGGGCATCATATTTGGAAGAATGTGTCTGAAAGAGGCTTGGAAAAAGATGAACTTGTCGAAATATTGGAAAGTTGGTCTTCCAGAGGAATTCAGATACTTAAATGTGAACCTGAATACAATTCTTGGTCATTAACAAGTAATGCGCTTGAAAAATTCAGCTAACAAAGCGTTTAAGACGGATTCCCAACGCTTGGCATTTACGGCTTACTTTGGGTTAAGTGTTTATGGCACAATGGTTTAGGTAGGGTGGTAGCGTTGCTCACCACTTAACGCGGCGTTAGCAGCTACTATAGTTTTCAATGCAAGGAATGTAGTGTGGGTAAAGTTGAAATCGTAAAAAGTCTCTGGGATAAATTCAGTGCCGGAGATTATGAGGGTTCTAAATCCTTGTTTAGTGAGCAGCTAGAAGTTATATGGCCAACAAGTCGTGAATATTACGAAAGTGCTGATGAGTTCATTGCTGTAAACGAAGTCTTTGGTAAAGATTGGATGTTTGAAGTAAAGCATGCCGAGAGCACTGACTCGGATAAAGTCATTAGCATCGTTTACGTTACAAGCCCCTCTTTCGCGGATAGTTTTTACGCTACAAGCATATTTACATTTGCATCAAATCAAATTTGTCGGATGGAAACGTACTGGGCATTTGAAGATGTTCAGCCCGAGTGGCGTAAGGATCTTAGTAAGGTGTACTAGCGGCTAACAAAGCGTTCAAGACGGATTCTCAACGCTTGGCATTTTCGGCTTACTTTGAGTTAAGTGTTTATGTCACAATAGGTTAGGTAGGGTGGTAGGCGTTGCTCACCACTTAACGCGGCGTTATGTTTTAATGGGATTTCAATGACTTAAATGCCCTCGAGTCGTTCTTTCCCCCTTAGGCTACTCGTTGGGAGTAGACTCAGCAAATCAGCATTGTCGCCCCGTTCTTAAACCACTTAGCCCGTAAAACATGCCAAGGTTCGTGGGTTGCTTCATTCTAGTTTTCAGTTGGTTTGGTCGTCTTGTTTCTTTGGCTCAAAGTCGCTTTGGGCGTATTCCCCAATTAGCCAATAACCTTGGCAGTTGCCTCGGCAAATATCCATTGTTCGGCGCTGCTTGTGCTAAGAAAGGGCGCTTGTTGAAAACGTATCGAGTTGCCTCATTATCAGGGAAGTGGGCTTACTCGTCTTGGGTTTGGAGCATCTGCCGGTCAAGTGGGTTCTAGCTTGTGACTTAGTTCAGAAATCTAAGTCTGCATCTCAGTTCTTTGCCAAGTAAATCAACGAATTGTGCTAAAACTTAACAAAGCATTTAAGACGGATTCTCAACGCTTGGCGGTTTCAGTCTAGGTCGGCTTCAGTGCTAAATGTGGCAAGGTTTAAGGTTGGGTGGTCGCGTTGTTCACCACTTAATGCGGCGTTATGTTTTACTAGGATTTCAATGGCTTAAATGCCTTTGAATCGTTCTTTGCCCCTTTTGCTATTCGTTGGGAGTAGGCTCAGCAAATTCCTATTGTCTGCCCCAGTTCTTGAATCACTTCACCCGTAAAACATGCCAAGGTTCGCGGGTGGCTTCATTCGAATTTTCGGGTGGTTTGGTCGTCTTGTTTCTCTGGCTCAAAGTCGCTTTGGGTGTATTTGCCAATCAGCCAATAACCTTGGCAGTTGCCTCGGCAAATCACCATTGTTCTGCGCTGCTTTTGCTAAGAAAGGGCGCTTGTTGAAAGAGTATCGAGTTGCCTCATTAGCAGGGAAGTGGACTTATTCGTTGCTGGTTTGGCGTATCTGCCGCTCAAGCGAGTTCGAGCTTGTGATTTGGTTCAGAAAACTAGGTCAATACTTCAGTTCTTTGCCAAGTAAATCAACGGATTGTGCTAAAACATAACAAAGCATTTAAGACGGATTCTCAACGCTTGGCGATTTCAGCCTAGGTCAGCTTCAGAGCTAAATGTGGCAAGGTTTAGGCTTGGGTGGTCGCGTTGTTCACCACTTAATGCGGCGTTAAATTACTAAGGGATACGAGTACCGTGGATGATGTTTTCATAAAAGTAATACGATATGCAGTAGACAAAAATGGCCCCTTTGATTTGATCACTATGTTTTCAGAACTGAATGTCTCAGAGCAACAGCAAGAAATGCTAATGGATCAAATAGCAAATCGGCATCTACTTTCTCATTCTACAGCATATATTCCGAGTATTGTGTATGCGATTGTTGAAAAGAAGAATAAAGAAATGCTTGTTTGGTGTTCAGCCATAGATCGCTTTCGTCTTCTTGAATATGAAGAGCTTAAAGAAGCCAGAGAAAGTTCTATAGACGCAAATAAAACGGCAACTCGAGCAATATGGTTATCGATTGTTACATTGTTGTGCTCAATATTCTTTTCGTTATATCAGGTGATTACCCCAATATCCTTACCTATTGAATTTAATAAGGAAATATCCAATATAGGAGTTTTACTAAAAGAGTCTATAAATTATGATCGTATGAATAAAGAAGATTCCGTTGGTTCTGTGCAGGAAAAGTAATTTAACAAAGCGTTTAAGACGGATTCCCAACGCTTGGCGTTTCCAGTTTTCTTCGGTTTAAGTGTTTATGTCACAATGGTTTAGGCTGGGTGGTAGGCGTTGCTCACCACTTAACGCGGCGTTATGTGAATGGGGAAATGGAACTTATGACGTACATGGTGATAAGAGAATATATTGATGTACCAGAACACCCAATAAGAATTGAAAAGGGTGAAAAATTACAATTTGCCGAAGATTCTAACTCGGATGGTGATTGGGCAAATTGGGTGTTTTGTAAGGGTGTTGATAAAGAGGGCTGGATACCCAAACAAATACTCATAATCAGCGGCAATGAAGTTACAGTTTTACAAGATTACTTTGCTAAAGAGCATTGTTTGGCTATTGGCGAAACTTTAATCGAAGAGTATGAACTCAATGGTTGGATCTGGTGCCAAAAGGTTGGCGTATCAGATGAATCTGCATGGGCTCCTCTAAATCATCTATCTCAAAAGTAAATTCACATAACAAAGCATTTAAGACGGATTCTCAACGCTTGCCAATCTCGGTTTAGGTCGGCTTTAGTGCTAAATGTGGCAAGGTTTAGGGTAGGGTGTCGCGTTGTTCACCACTTAATGCGGCGTTATGAGTATCCGCTAGTTTTCAATATGGAGGTTGTTTTGTTTAAGCTATATTACTACCCAAACAATGCGAGTTTAGCTCCGCATTTTCTACTTCATCATGTTGGCGCTGAATACGATCTCTTACTGGTTGATAAGAAGTCAAATTCGCAAAAATCAGCTGAGTATCTAAAGCTAAATCCAGCTGGTCGTATTCCTACTCTCGTGTATAACGAACAGGCTATTTTTGAGAGCCCAGCAATCTGTATTCATATTTGTGAATTACACCCTGAACAAGGGCTAATTCCGGTTATTGGTGACTCTGCGCGTCCACTGTTCTTTCAATGGTTAGCTTTTCTAAACAACACGCTTCAAGCTGAGTTAATGGTTCGTTATTATCCGCATCGTCATACAAATGATGAATCAACAATCCCAAATGTCGTAGCGGCTCAAGATGAGCGTATAGCTGAAGCTTTGTCGATCATAAATGATCAGCTAGAGCACAATGATTACCTACTAGGTGACACTCTGTCTGCGTGTGACTACTTCTTGTTCATGTTGGCTGAGTGGTCGTTACCAATTCAGAGATCTCCTTTGACATTCAAACACTTGGCGAGCTATCTGAATCGCCTGTCGGATCATCCAACAGTGAAAGCTGTTTGTGACATTGAAGGTATAGATCTCACACCATTTAAGTGATACTCATAACAAAGCGTTCAAGACGGACTCCCAACGCATGGCGTTTTCGGCTTACTTTGGTTTAAGTGTTTATATCACAATGGTTTAGGTAAGGTGGTTAGCGTTGCTCGCCACTTAACGCGGCGTTATGTTTTCGGAGGGAAAATGAGCGATTATAAGAAACTATTTGAGTGTGTTAGACCTGATTTTATAGGTAACCTCACCGCTGTTCGTACCGAAGAACAAGGAGTTCTCAAGCTTAGTCTCCGAAGTAATAATCAAACTGTTGAGCTTTATGGATTTGAAGATTTAGCTGACTCAGTTAGTGATTTACTATCGTCTGATCGCATAACTATTTCCCAAGAACTAAATACTTATAAAGAGTTTGGCACAATACGTATTGAATGTTGGGTAAACGAAAGTTATTCAGAATATTGGTGTGATCGCGTGAATGTAGAACAAACATAACAAAGCGTTTAAGACGGATTCCCAACGCTCGGCGTTTTCGGCTTTCTTCGGTTTAAGTGTTTATGTCACAATGGTTTAGGTAAGGTGGTCAGCGTTGCTCACCACTTAACGCGGCGTTAGGCAAATGGATAGACTATGTCAGAATTTAAGTACGAAATCATTGCTCTCGAGGGGGCAACAGAAATAGATTACAGAGCATATTATGATGAGAAAGCTTGTGATTTATCTGAAGTTTCAGGTCATATTGCGAAACGAAGAGCATCACTTCAATTAATACTTGCTGATATAAGAGAATGTCACGAAATACTTAATTCAATGAGAAATCATGAAGACTTGTCTAGTCATTTATATAAAGCCTTTGTGATTACCTACAGTAAATGTTTTTCTAGTGGTGCAGCACGAGGGTTATCTTTAGATTCAAAGCGTGTATATAAATATTCTCCTGATCTGCTAAAGCTCCATGACCATGTGTACAAAATGAGAAATACTTATATCGCCCATGCAGATAACTCAGCTTGCGAGCAGGCTGAGGTCTATTTTGTCAAACACGAAAGTAACTCAGAAGTATTTGTGCCTACTAGCAAGTACTCAGCGCCATGGTCGCATAGTTTCGAGGGACTATTCAATTTAATCAATGAGTTGTATGGTCATGTTGCTGAACAAATTCGCAAAGTTGATTCGAAAATCACGGAGCAATTTGCCTAACAAAGCGTTAAAGACGGATTCCCAACGCTCGGCATTTTCGGCTTACTTTGGATTAAGT
>NZ_AFWD01000083.1:0-741 GCF_000222565.1 Vibrio sp. N418 | reverse complement strand
GGGTGGTCGCGTTGTTCACCACTTAATGCGGCGTTAGTTGTTGCCGAAAATATTCAACTCCTGTACAAATCGAGCCTTGATAAAACAGGAGTGCAGTTGAATGAGTTTAGTAGTAAGACAAGTAATCGTAGATGACGCTCAAGGTGTTGCTGATGTACTTAACCCGATCATTGTTGAAGGCTTATACACTGTATTGGATACGACGTTTTCGGTAGACGAAGAAAAAGAATTTATCGCCCAGTTTCCGGAACAAGGTGTGTTTACTGTTGCAGTGAATGTTGAGAAATCTGAGGTTGTTGGTTTTCAGAATGTGGAACCATTTGCGTCATATACTAAAGCGTTTGCCCATGTTGGGATTATTGGGACATTTGTTGGTGGCACTAGTCAGGGGCAAGGTGTTTCCAAAAAGCTATTTGAGTCGACTTTTGAAGTAGCAAAGCAAAAAGGGTATGAAAAGTTGTTTGCCTACGTTCGTAGTGACAATGAACGCGCATTGGCGGCTTACTTGAAACAAGGCTTTGAGGTTGTAGGAACAGCTAAGAAACATGCCAAGGTAGGCGGTGTGTATGTTGATGAAGTCTTAATTGAGAAATTTCTGTAATCCTCAAAAAGCAACAACTAACAAAGTGTTTAAGAGGGACTCAAAACGCTTGGCGATTTTGAGTCAAATTTGAATTAAGTGTTGAATCACAAAGTTTTAGTTGTGGGGCGTAGCGTCTTTCGCCCCTTAACACGGCGTTA